>JAFKKL010000031.1 GCA_017305595.1 Hyphomicrobiales bacterium
AGCGCTAGCCCGGGCCGAGGGTCGGCTGCTCTCCGACCACGCCCTCGCCGCGCACTTCCTGGGTGCGGCCGGTGGCATCTGTGATGATCCAGTGCCGCGTCCGCAACTGCACCGTTTCCGCGCCCTCATTGGTAATGACGATGGTGTACGACCAGAAGTAGCGCTGCTCGCTGTCGGAGGAGCGCTCCGGCATGAAATTCGGCTCGACGGTGACTTCGATCTGGCGGGTAACGGCGCGATACATTTGTATTTTCCCAAGATGGTCTCAACATATCCAAACCCGCGGAGGGAACCAAATCGCCCGCGCCTCCTGACCGCGATTTCAACATAGTTGTCGGCCAGAGAGCGCGGAATCGGCTCGTTCATGCTGTCGTCGTGGACCGTCCACGGGTTCGGCCTTATGAAGAGTGCCGTTGTCTTGCGGTGCTTTCGCCGAGATTCAGGCGCGCGCAAATCCAGCTTTCAGGCTCACGGAACCGATGACGTCCGTTACCGACCAGCCCGCCGGCGGCCTCCCGGAGAGTGCCGCAGAGGATCGCGCGCCGCCGCCGTCGCCCCCGGCTCGAAAGGCGCCGGATCCCGTCAGCGGTCCGGCCCCCGGCGAGCGCGAATTGCGTCTCGACTTGTTTCGCGGTCTGGCGCTGTGGCTGATCTTCGTCGACCACCTGCCGCCCAACCTGTTTACCTGGCTGACGATCCGCAACTACGGGTTCAGCGACGCCACCGAAATCTTCATCTTTATCTCGGGCTATACGGCGGCTTTCGTCTACGGCCGCGCCATGACCGACCGCGGCTTCGTAGTGGCGAGCGCCCGCATCCTCAAGCGGGTCTGGCAAATCTATGTCGCCCACGTCTTCCTGTTCACGATCTTCCTGGCCGAGATTTCCTACGTCGCCACCAGCTTCGAGAACCCGCTCTACACCGAAGAAATGGGCATCCTCGATTTTCTCAAACAGCCCGATGTCACCATCGTGCAGGCGTTGCTGTTGAAATTTCGCCCGGTCAACATGGACGTGCTGCCGCTCTATATCGTGCTGATGCTGTTCCTGCCGCTGATCCTGTGGTTGATGCAGCGCAAGCCGGACCTTACGCTGGGCCTGTCAGTGGTGATCTATGCCATCACCTGGGAGTTCGATCTCAATCTGCCGGCCTATCCGAATGGCGTCTGGTTTTTCAATCCGTTCGCCTGGCAACTCCTGTTTGTGTTCGGTGCGTGGTGCGCGCTGGGCGGCGCAAAACGCATGGCACCCCTTCTGTCGTCGCGAATCCTTCTCGGAATTTGCATCGCCTATTTATTGGCGGCGTTCTTCGTGACGCTAACCTGGCATATGCCGAGACTCGGCCATTTCGTGCCGCGGATCATCGAGCAGTGGATGTACCCGATCAACAAGACCGATCTCGACGTACTGCGTTTCATGCACTTCCTGGCACTGGCGGCGGTTGCGGTTCGTTTCCTGCCGAGCAACTGGCCGGGGCTGCGGTCGCGGTGGTTAAAGCCGGCGATCCTGTGCGGCCAGCACTCGCTGGAAATCTTCTGCCTCGGCGTGTTTCTGGCGTTTGCCGGCCATTTCGTACTGGCCGAGGTCGCCGGCGGCGCGCTGATTCACGTCGTTGTCAGTCTATCCGGAATTGTCATCATGTCGGCCGCCGCGGCGGTCTTTTCATGGTATAAGCGGGTTGCAGCCAAGGGCGGGAAGGACGCGAAAAGCGCCGAAGCCAATGCCGACCTGGCGGGAGGGGGATCATGAAGGCCATTGCCGGCCTGATCGCACTTGCCTTGTTATGGAGCACGGTGTCGGCGAAGGCCGAGGACGCGCCGCCGCCGCCCGGCTGCGAGGTTCCGGCCAACTTGCTGACCACGGAAAGCACCCTGAAAAAGGTGGCCGAAGCGGTGAAGACCGAAGGCCGGCTCGATATCATGGTGATCGGCAGCCGGTCCGCTACTGTGGTCGCGGCCGACGGCACCGGCTTTCCCGGGCGCATGGAAGCCGCCTTGCGCGACAAGCTGCCCACGATCAAGGTCAGCGTCAACTTGCAGTTGCAGATCAAGAAGACTGCCGCGGACGTTTCAGGCAGCCTTGCTCAGATTCTCGATGGCAAGCAGCCCACTTTGGTCATCTGGCAGACCGGCACCGTTGATGCTATGCGGGCGGTCGATCCGGACGACTTCAGAACGGCCGTCGACGAAGGTGTGGCCGCCTTGCAGAAGCACGGCGCGGACGTTGTCCTGATGAATCTGCAGTACGGCCCGCGAATGGAAACCATGATCACGACGGCGCCTTATCTCGACGTCATGCGCGTCGTCGCGCAGCAGTACGAGGTGCCGCTGTTCGATCGCTTCTCCATCATGCATCACTGGAATGAGACGGGGCAGTTCGACTTGTTCAACAATTCCCGCGGCATCGAATTGGCCAAGCGGGTGCATGATTGCCTTGGCCGCGCGCTGGCCACCTTCGTGATCGACGCCGCGCACATCAAACCCGCCGAGTTGAGGACCCAGCAGTAATGATTGTCTGTCGTTTCAGTTGGGCCGCTATCATGGCGGGATTGTCGGCCGTGGCCTTGATAACCGTAGTTAGCTCCGTGACCCCAGCGCATGCTCAGACCTCGCAAGCAATCGTCGGCACGGCGACCTCCGCGCACGGGGCAAGCGCCTCGGCAGAGCCGGCGGCGCCGAGCGCGGCATCGAACGCCATCGCCAGTGTGAAGCGCGCGGCGGCCAATGCCACCGCTATCTTCCGCCGGGTGCCCTGCCTGTCGCCCAAGGGTGTCAGCAAGACGATGCGGTCTCTGCCGAACGTCGCGCGCAAGCTTGCCGAGCACAAGCCGGTGACCATCATCGCCTTCGGGTCGTCGTCGACGGAGGGCTACGGCTCGACAGGGCCGGAATTCACCTATCCCAATCGGCTGGCGGCTCAGCTCAAGCGCAAGTATCCGACGGCCGACATCACGGTTCTCAACCGTGGCAAGGGCGGCGAGGACGCGCCGGAAATGCTGCATCGCCTGAAGCGCGCGGTGATCGACGAGAAGCCCGATCTGGTGATCTGGCAGGTCGGTACCAACGCGATCCTGCGCAACCTCGACGCGACGGCGACCATCGCGCAGGTTGAGGAAGGCATCTCCCGCATTCAGGCTGCCGGGGCCGACGTGGTGCTGGTCGACCCGCAGTATGTCCCTGCGGTGAACCAGAAGGGTGAGAGCGCCAGCCGCATGGTGCAGCTTCTCAACAAGGTCGCGGGGCAGCGCCATATCGGCATCTTCCCGCGCTTCGCGGTGATGCGCGAGTGGCACGAGAAGCAGGCGCTGGCGTTCGATCGCTTCTCGATCGCCGATGGGCTGCATATGAACGACTGGGGCTACGCGTGCTTCGCACAGCTCCTCGGCGACGACATCATTCGCTCCGTCGGGCAGATTCAACTCGGCGTCAACGCGCCGTCCGACGTGCTAGTCTATCAGCCATTGTGAGACGAGGCGACGGATCTTCGCGCGCCTCTGGTTATGGCCGGACTTGTCCCGGCCATCCACGTTTAGCGACGGCTGCACAAGCAATTCCTCTGTCATCGGGAGGAGCGTTAGCGACGAAGTAATCCAGTTCTTGCTTCGTGCGCTCGCAATGACGGAATCCGCAGCGCTGGTCGTAAAATATCCTGAGACAAAAAATCCCGGCCCTCGCAGGCCGGGATTTTGTTTCGCGTCTCGCGATCGATATCGATCGCGATGTGAAACGGCGGCGTTACTTCTTCGCTACCAGCGGGCAGCCGCCCTGATCCATCGGACGGAATGCTTCATCGGCCGGGATCGTGGCGAGCACCTTGTAGAGGTCCCACTCGCCCTTCGACTCGGACGGCTTCTTCACCTGATAGAGATACATGTTGTGAATGGCGCGGCCGTCGGGACGGACCGAGCCCTTGCCGAACAGCGCGTCATCGATCGGCAGTTCCTTCATCTTTGCCATCACCACATCGGAGTCCTTCGACTTCGCGGCGGTGACCGCCTTCAGGTAATGCAGCACGCTGGAGTAGACGCCGGCCTGTGAGCTGGTCGGCATCTTGCCGTTGAACTTCTCGGCGAAGCGCTTGGAGAAGGCGCGCGTCGCGTCGGTCTGGTCCCAGTAGAACGCTTCGGTCAGCACCAGGCCCTGCGCGGCCTGCAACCCGAGCGCCTTGACGTCGCTGGAGAAGATCAGGAGACCTGCGAGCGACTGACCGCCCTGGGTGAGGCCGAATTCCGCCGCCTGCTTGATGGTGTTGATCATGTCGCTGCCGGCATTGGCGAGCGCCACCACCTTGGCCTTGGAGGCTTGTGCGCGCAGCAGGAACGACGAGAAATCGGACGAGTTCAGCGGATGCTTGACGCTGCCGACGACCTTGCCGCCCGCCTTGGTGACGGCTTCGGTGGTATCGCGCTCCAGCGCGGCGCCGAAAGCGTAGTCGGCCACCAGCATATACCAGGTATCGGCGCCCTGCTTGGTCATCGCCGAACCGGTGCCGTTGGCCAGCGCCCAGGTGTCGTAGGTCCAGTGCACGGTGTAGGGCGAGCAGGATTTGCCGGTGAGGTCGGAGGTGCCGCCGCCCGACGGAATGAAGATCTTCTTCTTCTCCTTGGTTACCTCGGAAACGGCGAGCGCCACCGACGACGTGGTGGTGTCGAGAATGACGTCGACATTCTCGCGATCATACCACTGACGCGCGATGTTGCTGCCGATGTCGGGCTTGTTCTGATGGTCCGCGCCGATCACCTCGACCTTGAGGTCCGGGTTGATCTTGGCGAAGTCTTCGACGGCGAGCTTGGCGGCAACCACCGAGCCGGGGCCGGAAATATCCGCGTACAGGCTCGACATATCGTTGAGCACGCCGAGCTTGATTTGGGTCTCCGCCTGCGCCGCACCGCCGAGCGTCAGCACCGCCGCCGCGGTCATCAAAATCGTTTTGAAGTTCATAAAACGCCTCTTCTTGTTATGCCATTGAGGTTTGGCCCAAAGCCGCCGCGATTTTAGTCTGTGGGAGCCATAGCTACGACCCGTAAAAACGCCGCAGCATGGCGTTCCGGTATGCACATTTCGTCGTATAGCCGTGCGAAGATTGTCGTGCGCGCGACAATCTCACGCCTGTTCGAGCGCGGTATCGATATCCGCGATCAGGTCGTCGGCGTGTTCCAGCCCCGCCGAGAAACGCACAAAGCCTTCGCCGATACCGAGTTCGGCACGCGCCGCGATCGGCAGCCGCTGATGCGTCGTCGTCGCCGGATGGGTGACGAGGCTGCGCGCATCGCCAAGGTTGTTGCTGATGCGGGCGAGTTTCAGCGCATTGAGGAAGCGGAACGCGGCGGGCTTGCCGCCTTTCACCTCGAAGCCGATCAAGGTCGAGCCGGCGCGCATCTGTTTCTTCACCAGCGCAGCCTGCGGATGATCGGCGCGTCCCGGATAGATCAGCCGCGCGATCTTCGGATGCGTTGCGAGTGCTTCGGCAATGGCGGCTGCGTTCTGTGTCTGTTGCCGAACGCGGATCGCCAGCGTTTCAAGGCCTTTCGTCAAGGTCCACGCATTGAACGGCGAGATCGACGGGCCGGTCTGGCGCAGAAATGTATGGATGTGTTCCTGAATGAAGGCATCCGATGACAGGATGATGCCACCGAGACAACGCCCCTGTCCGTCGATGTGTTTGGTCGCGGAATAGACGACGACGTCGGCGCCGAGCGTAAGTGGGCTTTGCCAGATCGGCGTGGCGAATACATTGTCGACGATCAGCCGCGCGCCGGACGCGTGCGCGATGTCGGCAATCGCGCCGATGTCGAGCACGTCGAGCGTCGGGTTGGTCGGGCTTTCGAGAAAGCAGGTGCGTGTGTTCGGCCGCATCGCTTTCTGCCACTGATCGAGATCGAGGCCATCCACCAGCGTCGATTCGATGCCGTAGCGCGGCAGCAGATCTTCGACCACATAGCGGCAGGAACCGAACATCGCTTTCGCGGCAACGACGTGATCGCCGGCGCGCAGTGGCGCGAGAATTGCCGTGGTGACGGCAGCCATGCCGGTGGCGGTGGCGCGTGCGGCTTCAGCGCCTTCCAGCTCGCACATCCGGCGCTCGAACATCGACACGTTGGGATTGGAGAAGCGCGAATAGATGAAGCCGGGATCGTCGCCGTTGAAGCGCGCTTCGCATTGCTCGGCGGTATCGTAGACGAAGCCTTGCGTCAGATACAGCGCCTCGGCGGTTTCGTTGAACTGCGAGCGCAACACGCCCGAATGGATCAGGCGGGTTTCAGGACGGTAGGACGATGCAGCGGGTTTCGCGTTGGACATATGACCTCCAATGGCCGCCCGGACATCGGCCATAAAAAATCCGGCCTTCAAATAAAAAGGCCGGGATCATGCGTCCCCGGCCTGTTTAGCGAGTTGTTTAACGTGGCTGCAAGCCGGCCGGCTCAAATCACCACGGGATAAGTGCTGCTGATAATCCGCCCCGCCCTTTCCGTCAAGCCGCTCATCGGCTAACCGGTAAAAGCGTGTATTCTGCGTACTCCAATCGGCAGATACACGATTTCGAGGACGCGACTAGTGCCGTTTACGCTTGATCCCGATGCCAACGGAATTCTCTCCGACCGCATGATTGCGGCGATGGCCGATGCCGGATTGATCCTGCCGGAATATCCCTTCGTCGAGAGCCAGATCCAGCCGGCTAGTCTCGACCTGCGTCTCGGCAATATCGCCTATCGCGTGCGGGCGAGTTTTCTGCCGGGGCCGGGCGCGCGGGTGGCCGACCGGATCGACGAACTGAAACTGCACGAGATCGATCTGTCCGACGGTGCGGTGCTGGAAACCAACTGCGTCTACATCGTGCCGCTGCTGGAGAGCCTCGCGTTGCCGCCGGAAATCGTCGCCGCCGCCAATCCGAAAAGCTCGACCGGTCGCCTTGACGTGTTCACCCGCGTGATCGCCGACGGCACGCGTCGCTTCGACATGATCGGCGCGGGTTATCATGGACCGCTCTATGCCGAGATCAGCCCCAAGACATTTCCGGTGCTGCTGCGCGAGGGATCGCGCCTGTCGCAGGTGCGTTTCCGTACTGGCGACGCGATCCTCACCACCGACGAACTCGAAGTGCTGCATGACGAGGAGCGGCTGGTCGATTGTGACGATGCCGATCTCACCGGCGGCTTGGCTTTGAGCGTTGACCTGTCGGGCGCAAATTCCGGGGGCTTTGTTGGCTATCGCGCCAAGCGCCACACCGGCGTGGTCGATATCGATCGGCGCGGCGGCTATGCGGTGAATGAATTCTGGGAGCCGATCGCGGCGCGGCCCGACGGCAGCCTCATTCTCGATCCCGGCGAGTTCTACATTCTCGCGTCGAAAGAGGCGGTGCAGGTGCCGCCGGATTTCGCCGCCGAGATGGTGCCGTTCGATCCGCTGGTCGGCGAATTCCGCGTGCACTATGCGGGCTTCTTCGATCCCGGCTTCGGCTATGCCGGGGCCGGCGGGCAGGGTGCGCGCGCCGTGCTCGAAGTGCGCTCGCGCGAGGTGCCGTTCATTCTCGAGCATGGCCAGATCGTCGGCCGTCTGATCTATGAGCGGATGCTGGAACGTCCGAATGCGCTCTATGGTCAGCGCATCGGCTCGAACTATCAGGCGCAGGGCCTCAAGCTGTCGAAGCATTTCCGCGCCTGAGGGCGCGTTGCGGCGGCGTTTCTGATCCCCGTTTTCGGCAGGGCGGCATGCGATGGTATTCTGTCGCCAATTGCGCCATGCTTGCATAAAGTTCCAGCACATCATCGACCGGGAGGATTGTCGAACCATGTTGACCGACCAGGAGCGGGCCAAGGCCGCGGACATTCTGATGGAAGCCGAGCGGACCCGCGTGCAGGCCGTGCAATTGTCCAAGACGTTCCCGAATATCGAGATCGAGGATTCCTACGCGATCCAGAGCGAGACGACGCGGCGCAAGATCGCCAGCGGCCGCAAGTTGCTCGGTCACAAGGTCGGTCTGACGTCGAAGGCGATGCAGCAGTCGGTGCAGATCGACGAGCCTGACTATGGCCATCTGCTCGACGACATGATGCTGCATGACGGCGCCAAGGTGCCGCATTCAAACTACTGCGTGCCGCGTGTCGAGCCGGAACTGGCTTTCGTATTGGCGAAGCCGTTGAAGGGGCCGGGCATCGGCCTGCTCGATGTGTTGCGCGCCACCGAATACGTGGTGCCGGCGATCGAGATCATCGACGCGCGCGTGCAAAACCCGCGCAAGATCTTCGACACCGTCGCGGATAACGGCGCCGCCGCCGGCATCGTGCTCGGCGGTCGTCCGGTGCGGCCGCACGATGTCGACCTGCGCTGGATCGGCGCGGTGTTCTACCGCAATTCCGAAATCGAGGAGACGGGCATTGCCGCCGGCGTGCTCGGCCATCCGGCAATGGGCATTGCCTGGCTCGCCAACAAGGTTGGCCGTTTCGGCACCGTGCTGGAGCCCGGCCACGTGATGTTGTCCGGCTCTTTCACGCGCCCGGTGATGGCCGACAAGGGCGATACGCTGCATGCGGATTTCGGTCCGCTCGGCTCGGTCGCCGTGCAATTCACCTGAGCGATAGGTTCGGAGGTGTCGTCTTGGCGGAATTGGACACTGCTGCGCGCGATGCGAAGTGGCGAGGTTGGCGCAGCGTCGCCGATCTCCATCACGCTTACTTCACTGGTCTGATCCTGACCCTCGTGAGCCGGCGCGGCACGGCGGATGCGGCCGAGTTCGTGTTCCGGGTGTTTCGCCGTCAGCAGCAGGAACGTTTCTTGCCGGGGTTGACGAAACTAGGTCTCGACAAGCTGCCGCCGGCGGTGGCGGCGGCGCAGTATCACTATCTGTCCAATTGGATCGGCGGCGTGCATGTCGAATACATGTACGAGAACGATCGCAAGGCCTGGGTGCGTTATCCGCCGCCGCGCTGGGCGTGGCGCGGCACGGCGATCTGTGGCATCCCGGGTGAAGTGTCGCGCGCGATGCTGCGCGGCTGGCACGCCAACAACGGCGTGGCCCTCGGCAACCTCAATCTCGGCTTCGTTTGTACCAAGCAATCGGTTGAGGGGCAGGAAGGCCTCGAAGGCTATTACTGCGAATACGATCACCCGCTGACCATCGATCAGCGGCTGGTGTTCGCGCCGCATCTCGAAGCGCCCGCATTCGATGTCGCCAGCGCGCCGGCGCTGCCGGTCGATAGCTGGCCACAGCCGCGGCTTGAGAAGGCTTATCGCAACTACGCGATGGAATACGTTCGCACTGCCGCGCCGGTGGCGACGCAGGTATTCGGGCCGGTCGATGCCGCTTATCTGCTGCACCTCACCGGCAAGCTGATCGGGATGCAGTATTTCGACGAAATCGCGCCGGGGCTTGGTGCCGTGCGTGGCGGACCGAAGGAATTCGCCGAATTCCTCCGCGCGCTGTTCGCCGCGCAGGACGACGATGTCGAACTGGTGTCTTCCGGTGGCGGTTACGAACTGCATCAGCAAAACTGGAAACTGATGGCCGATCTCGTCGATTATCATCCGGCTTGCGTCCGGTTGTTGGAAGGTATGGTCGAGGGCCTCGCCGCCGTTTGCGGCAGGTTTATTCAGGTCAAGCTCGCGACCGCGCCGGGTGGGCGACCGCCGTTCGTCTGGTCGGTCGAGTAATTTCTCGTCTGGTCACGGAATAGGCCCATGCGCCGCGCGCGGGTGGCGGATGGTTGGATCGATGGTACTGATTTGGCTCGGCCCCGCCCGCAGCGTTTCAGTCACCGGCCGTCAGGGAGCAGATGTCCGATATCGGAGTTGCTGAAATCCCCGTTGCGGGTCCCGACGAGCGAGCCCTGTCGCGGCTCCTGCTGACCGCCGCCAATCCGTTGCTGGATCGGCCGATTCTTGGCACTCTGCTGCGATTGTCGGCGCCGAATGTGGTAGCGCTGGGTGCCGGCACCTGCGTCGTCATCGCCGAGACTTCCTATATCGGACGCCTCGGAACCGAGGCGCTGGCGGCGATGGCGCTGGTGTTTCCGTTCGTCATGCTGACACTCACGACATCGGGCGGCGCGATGGGCGGCGGGGTATCGTCGGCCATCTCCCGCGCGCTGGGGGCGGGAGATGTGAAGCGGGCGAATTTGCTCGCCGCCCATGCCTTGATTATCGCCTGTTGTATCGGTGTCGTTTTTACTGTCGGCATATTACTGAGCGGAAGCGGCCTGCTGTGGGCGCTCGGCGGACGCGGCAGCGTGCTGACGCAGGCCCTCGGCTACATGCACATCTTTTTCGGCGCGGCGCTGGTGCCGTGGCTGATGAATACATTCGCCTCGATCCTGCGCGGCACCGGCAACATGAAGCTGCCGTCGGTGGTGACGCTGAATACCGCCGTGTGTCAGATCGTGTTCGGTGCGATCCTCGGGCTTGGGCTCGGGCCGGTGCCGCGGTTCGGGATGCCCGGCATTGCGGCGGGCACCGTGCTCGCTTTCTCCATCGGCACCGCGATCATGGCCTGGTACGTGCTGTCCGGTCGCGCGCGGGTCAACCCGATTGCGCAGGCGATCCGGATCGAACGCGGAATGTTCTTCGACATTCTCAAGGTCGGCGCCATCGCCTGCTTCTCGCCGATCCAGACGGTGCTGACGATCGCGATCTTCACCGCGATGCTGGCGCGCTTCGGCGACGCGGTGCTGGCCGGTTACGGCATCGGCGCGCGGCTGGAATTCATGTTGACGACACTGGCCTTCGCGGTGGGCATCGCGTCGGTGCCGATGATCGGCATGGCGATCGGCTCCGGTCGGGTGGCGCGGGCGCGCAAGACCACATGGATCGCGGGAATTCTGTCGTTCTCCGCGGTCGGTGTCATCGGCACGGTGATCGCCTTCTTCCCCGATCTCTGGGTCAACCTGTTCACCGACGATGCCAGCGTGCGTGACGCCAGCCGGCAATACCTGTTCGTCGCCGCGCCCATGTATGCGTTCCTCGGTCTCAACACGTCGATGTATTTTTCTTCACAAGGTGCGGCCAAGGTGCTCGGTCCGGTGCTGGCGCAGACGGCGCGGCTGGCGTTCATCGGCCTCGGCGGCTGGTGGCTGATCGTGCAGGGTGCCCCAAGTCATGCCTTCTTTGTGCTGGCGGCGCTGTCGATGATCGTGCTTGGGCTGCTGTGCACAGCCACGGTGGTCTGGAGCAAATGGGATGCGCAGGAAGGCACAGTCGCTGGCCGCTCCCCGGCATAGGATTTCTGGCGCGCTCACCGCGCCCATCGCGGCG
The DNA here is from genome assembly GCA_017305595.1 of Hyphomicrobiales bacterium. Lineage (GTDB taxonomy): Bacteria > Pseudomonadota > Alphaproteobacteria > Rhizobiales > Xanthobacteraceae > 62-47. The sequence continues at coordinate 11,243 of JAFKKL010000031.1, forward strand.
AATTGTGCCCTCCGCCGGCCAACAGGGCTTGGCCTGCCGCGCGGTCTCGGCTAAATCAGAAGCTGAGCGCGGGCGTAGTTCAATGGTAGAACGGCAGCTTCCCAAGCTGCATACGAGGGTTCGATTCCCTTCGCCCGCTCCAGGTTCCATTCTTGAGAAAAGCGATTTTCGATCCCGGTGGGAACGCTGCCGGCGCTTACTCTTTGCGCGTCGGTTTGGCGATCACCGTCCGGACGTGCCGAACCACATGGTCGGCGACGATGGCATGGCCCTCGGCGGTCGGGTGGACCGCGCCGCTATACATTGCCGCATAGACCGGCTGGAGAATGTCGAACAGCGAGAACCCCGGCGAATGCACGTTGGCGGTGAGGAAGGCGTCGTTCGGCGTGCGGAATAGCCTCCAGCGATGGGCATAGGGCAGATAGGCCGCCGGCGAGTAGGGCGCGAAATCCTCGGCTCCGGCGGGGCGGCGCGGCATCGCCATCGCTTCGCCGTCCGCCTGCGCGTTGCGGGGATCGCGGGCGCAGATGCCGCGCCGCGCGAATTCCGGCTGATGGTCTGTGATGAGCCGGAAGCCCGTTCCCACGCCGGTCGCGAGCGCCGGACAGCCGCGTCCGCCACTGGTGATGCAGGCGGTGCGCGCGAAGAAATCCTGAAGGAAGTTTACTGTCTCGCTGAGCCGCTCGCGTGACAGCGACAGCTTCTTGTGGACGTCGAGGCCGAGCGTCGGTTGCGCGCCGCACAGCGCGCCGGTCTCGTCGAACTGGATCGGCTCGTAAGCGGTTTGCAGCACCCGCGCGGGCGGCACGCCGAAGCCGTCGCGTAACGCGTCGCGCACTGCCTTCATGCGCTCGTCGAGCTGCTCGAGATAGGCCCGCGCGACCTGTGGCGAGAAGCGAATCTGCTGGCCGAGGAGCCCGGCGATCGGCGCCAGATCGCCGGCACTTTCCGTCATCGCATAGAGCATCAGCGCCGAGAAGCCGACATCGTTGCCGCCGATCGACAGCAGCACGGTATCGATCGAGCGCTTGCGCGCGTTCGGTGCGCACCAGGATTTTGTCACGGTGTCGTTGACGATCCGCGTACTACCGCTCGCATAGGTCGGCAGTTGATAGGTCGCGCGCAGCGTTTTGGGACCACGGCACATCATGTCCGACAATTGATCGAGCTGCGCGCGCACTGTGGTGTGCGCCGAGCCTTCGCGCGCTTTCTTGTCGAGGAATAGGCCTTCGGTGACTTCGGAGCCGGTGCAGGCGAAGCTTAGCAGCGTCACCGAACGATGCGGATTTTCCAGCGCCAGCTGCAAGCCGACGCGGAACGGATAGCCGTATTGCGAGCGATGGCAATCGGGGCTGAGCCATTTCGGCCCGGCTGCGTTGAATGCCGTTTCGAATTGCCTCGAACTCAGCGGATAGTAGACGCCAGTGCGCTCATCCTCCAACGCGCGCCGCGGCAACTGCTTGTCATCGAAGCCGCTGCGTGATGCGATCGCGTTTTTCCGCGGCGGTTGCCCTATGGCGCGGGTGGCAACGTCCTCGCGCGCCAGCACTGGATCGTAGACCATCTCACGCGCGGCGCTGAAGGTCACCGGTCGATCGGGGTTGCTCTCGCCGGACGCAAACGAATCGCCGAGCGCAACGATCAGGTGATCCTCGACCACGACCTGCTCCGACAATGTGCGGCCGTCCGGCAGCGTGACCTGCACCACCATGCCTGACGCGGCGGGATCGAGCGCAAACGGCACACGTGGAATTTTAAGCGGCGTGACGCAGGTGTCCTTGCGGGTCTCGCTCTTGCCGCCCGGCTTGCGCGACGACCATGTCCATGTGCATTCGCCGCGCGCGACTGCCGCGAGATGCGCCGGCGCCAGCTTGACGATGACGGTGTGCGCGTCGGGAAGGATGTAATCTTCCTTCGCCGTTCCCCACGAGTAACGTCGGTCGCATGTTTGCAAGTAGCGCCCCTGCCGGCTGTCGTAGCACACCGCATCTACGGTCTGTGCTGCCCAACCCAGCCGCGATGCCTCGTAACGTCTGCGCGCCGTCGCCGCACAGGCGTCGAAATCCGTCGCCGTCTTACAATCGGGATCGTTGAGGCGGCGCTCGGTCCGCCATACCACGTCGTTGGGTGGAGACGCGGCGTCGCGCGCGACCGGGTAGCCGCGCTCATACATCGCGAACGACGCGGCGTTCTTGAAAAAGCGGAAAGGATTTTCGACCTGCCACACCAGATCGGCGGCACGCGCCGGGCCACCGCTCCAGATGACCATCGACACAGCGGCGAATGCTACCGCCGCATTAATCCGGGCCATGCTTATCCTTCTCACTGCAAGTTCTTCTCGATGTAAGGCATGATATGCCTCGTTGTTGGTCGCCTGACGCCGAGGAAAAGTTCAAACCGGCAGCGGAAACGGTATTTGGCCGAGTCCTGAGAGACGCGCCAGTGGATGGGAGGTCGCAGCCGCTGCCTGGATTAATGTCCGGCTCACTGAGTGAACTCGGAACCGGGGCACCCGGGCACATTGAAATATCGCGCAGACCTGTTCAGACTCAGAGGGTACGGTCGGGAAACAGCAAGAACAAAGGTGGAAACGATGACGGAAGCCAAAAGCCATTACGAGGTCATTGTGGTCGGCGCCGGTGTGGCCGGGATTTACCAGATCAAGCGGCTGGTTGATCTCGGGATCGATGCCACGGTGCTGGATTCGGCGACCGATCTCGGCGGCACCTGGTATTGGAATCGCTATCCCGGCTGCCGCTTCGATTCCGAGAGTTACACCTATGGCTTCTCGTTCTCGCGTGAACTGCTCGACGAGTGGCACTGGAAAGAGCGCTTTTCCGCGCAGCCCGAAAATCTGCGCTACCTGAACTACGTTGCCGACAAGTTCGATCTGCGCAGGCACATGCAGTTCAACTGCCAGGTCGAGGCGATGCGGTTCGATGAGGCCAGCGATCTTTGGCATGTGAAGGTGAGCGACGGCCGCGAGTTGACCTGCCGTTTCGTGGTGTTGGCGATCGGCCTGCTGTCGGCGCCGACGTTGCCGCGACTCGAGGGCGTCGAGGATTTCAAGGGCCGCTCGTTCCACACTTACTACTGGCCGCGCGAGCCGGTGGATCTTGCCGGGCAGAAAGTGGCCGTCATCGGCACCGGCGCCACTGCGATCCAATTGATCGGCGAAATCGCCGATAAGGTCGGTGAACTCACGGTGTTTCAGCGCCGCCCGAACTGGAGCGCGCCGCTCAACAACAGCCCGATCTCCGACGCGGAGATGGCCGATATTCGCGCGCGCTACGACGAGATTTTCGCCACCTGCGCCCGCACACCGGGCGGTTTCGTGCACGAACCCGATTCGCGCGGCTTCTACGATGTGCCGCGCGAAGAGCGGGTGAAGCTGTGGGACAAGCTCTACGACGAGCCCGGCTTCGGCATCTGGCTGTCGAATTTCCGCGAGATATTCATGGACGAAGCCGCCAATGCCGAACTGTCGGAATACATCGCCGACCGCATTCGCCGTCGTGTCAAGGACCCGAAGGTCGCGGAAAAACTCATTCCCAAGGATCACGGCTTTGGCGTGCAGCGCCTGCCGCTGGAGACGAAATATTTCGAAGCCTATAATCGCGACAACGTGCATCTCGTGGACGTCAGCGAGACGCCGCTGGTTCGCGTCACGGAGAAGGGCCTTCGAACTACTGAGCGCGATTATGAGTTCGATATCATCGTCTATGCCACCGGTTTCGACGCTATCACCGGTGCGTACGATCAGATCGATATTCAAGGTATCAGCGGTGAAAGACTGGCGGACAAATGGAAGCATGGACCGTCCACGTTCCTCGGCATGCTGGTCCATGGTTTCCCGAATCTCTTGATGCCGACCGGCCCGCAGAGCGCGTCTGCGTCGACGAATTTTCCGCGCGGCATCGAGAACGGCGTCAACTGGTGCATGGATCTGCTGCAATATATGTGGGATCGCGGCTACACCCGCGCGGACGCCGCAGGCGAAGCCCAGCAGCGATGGGCCACGCATGTTGCCAAAATGTACGAGATCATGCTGCTGCGCAAAGCCCAGGGCTGGTTCACCGGCTACAACTCCAATGTCGCCGGCCATGAGGCGGGGACGATCCGCTATATTGTCTATAATGGCGGGACGCCCAAATTCGTCAGCATCATTAAAGACGTTGCAGCGCGGGGCTATGAGGAGATCGAGTTCACGCCGGGTGTCGCCGCGCGCGCACCGGTAGCGACGGCGAGAGCATCCGCGTCGTCGTAATGTCTGTATTCAAGCGGGAGGATTAATCATGACCATCGGATACGAAATCATGGGCCAGGGCGCACACAAGGCGATCGTGCTGCACGGCTGGTTCGGCGATCACACCACGTTTCGTCCGATGCGCGATGCGCTCAGTCTCGACGAGTTCACGTATGCGACGATGGCCTATCGCGGCTACGGTCTGTCGCGGAAGATCACGGGCAATTATTCCATGGCGGAAATCTCCACCGATGCGCTCGCGCTGGCGGACGAGTTGGGCTGGAGCGAGTTCAGCCTGATCGGTCATTCGATGGGCGGCATGGCGGTACAGCGCGTGTTGGCCGATGCCCCGCAGCGGGTGCGCAAGCTGGTGGCGGTGACGCCGGTGCCGGCGTCGGGCGTGCCGTTCGATCCGGATGGCTGGGCGCTGTTCGATGGCGCGGCGGCAAGTCTCGACAATCGCCGCGGCATCATCGATTTCACCACCGGCAACCGGCTGTCGAAACGCTGGGTCGATCACGTCGCACGCTATTCGGAAGAAACCTCCGACCGCGCGGCGTTTGCCGCGTATCTGCAAGCTTGGGCCAAGACCGACTTCCACACTGAGATCGAAGGCAGAACGACGCCAGTCAAGGTCATCGTCGGCGCCAACGATCCGGCCCTGAATGCCGACGTGATGAAGGCGACATATCTCACATGGTATCCCAACGCCGAACTCGAGGTGATGGCCAACGCCGGCCATTACCCGATGGATGAGACGCCGGTGGCGCTCGCCACCTCCATCGAAAATTTCCTCAGAGCATAATGAGCCCGTCGCCGCAACGCGCGGCGTCTCACAAGACAACAAGCAAGAGCAAAGGATCCGATGTCGTTACCTCATCTGTTTCAGCCGCTGACGCTGCGTGGCGTCACCTTCCCGAACCGCATCGTTATCTCGCCGATGTGCCAGTATTCCGCCGTCGATGGCGTCGCCAACGATTGGCATTTCGTCCATCTCGGTAAGTTCGCGCAGGGCGGTGCCGGCGTCGTTATGGCGGAGGCGAGCGCGGTGGTCCCCGAAGGCCGCATCACCCACGGCGACGTCGGCATCTGGAATGACGAACAGCAAGGCGCGCTGGCGCGGATCGCCGCGTTCGTGCGCAGTCAGGGATCGGTGCCGGCAATCCAGTTGGCGCATGCCGGGCGCAAGGCCAGCATGCAGCGGCCGTGGTACGGCAACGCCGCACTCACCGCCGAGGATCGCGCGCGCGGCGATATGCCGTGGCAGATCGTCGCGCCGAGCGCGATCCCGATGGAAGACGGCTGGTTGACGCCGCATGCGCTCTCTATCGAGGATATGAAAACGCTGCGCGAAGCATGGCGGGTGGCGACCTTGCGCGCCGCTGCCGCCGGCTTTGAGTTTCTTGAGGTGCATTGCGCTCACGGCTATCTGTTGCACGAATTCCTGTCGCCACTCTCCAACAAGCGTGACGACGCCTATGGTGGCGACCGCGCCGGTCGCATGCATCATCCGCTGGAGATCATCGAGACGGTGCGTGCGGCATGGCCGGCGGACAAGCCGCTCTCTGTGCGCGTCTCCTCGGTGGATGGCGTCGACGGCGGCGTGCAGATCGAGGACTCGATCGCCTTCGCGCGCGAGGCCAAGGCGCGTGGCGCCGATGTCATCGATTGCTCGTCGGGCGGTCTGATGGGCTCAGCCACCGCGGCGCGACTCCCACGCGGCTACAGCTTTCAGGTGCCGTTTGCCGACGCGATTCGTCGCGAGGCGGAGATCGCCACCATGGCGGTGGGCCTGATCCTGCATCCGCAGCAGGCGGAAGACGTGCTGGTGCAAGGCCAGGCCGACCTGATCGGCATTGGCCGCGAGGCGTTGTTCGACCCGAACTGGCCACAGCACGCGCGGCTCTCGCTTGCCGAGGCCAACGGCGAGGTGTTCGGCGACTGGCCGAAGCAATACGGCTGGTGGCTGGAACGGCGCGAACCGGGCCTGCGTAAACTCGACGGCCCGGCTCTGCCGTTCCGGAGAGGGTGAAACTTCGATCACTCTCCGTCATGCCCGCGCATAGCCGTTCGAAGAACGGCGTCGCTTTGTTCGCCTATGTCGCGGGCATCCACGTCTTGATCGATTCAGCAGCAAAGTCGTGGATGGCCGGGACGAGCCCGGCCATGACGAGTAATTACGCCGGCACCTGATCGAGGAAGCCGGTGATGCTGTGGATGCGGCCGCCGTTCAGTACGGCGAAATCCGTACCTTTGATCGGGCTGTCGACGCCGTCGGGGCCGAGGCCCCACGAGAAGCGGACGTGATCGCCGTAGCCGTTCGGTTCGCCGATCAGTGCGAAGCGAAACTCCGGGAAGCGCTGCTGCACGCCAGCGACCAGCGCGTCGATGCCGTCATGGCCGTCGCCCTGCATCAGCGGATCGACATAACGGGCATCGTTGGTCCAGTTGCCGGCGAGCAAGTCGCGACGGCGTTGCGGATTGCGCTCGTTCCACAGTTCGATGTAGCGGGCGGCGATGGTCTTGGCGTCGGTCATGGAATGCTCCTGTTGCTGAGGTCTTCAATGACGCCAGCATCGGAGCTTTCACGCGGCCAATCGATTACCTCGCAGGTTATCAACGCGAGGAAAATCGATTCGTCATCGCGAGGAGCGCAGTGACGAAGCAATCCAGAAGCTAGGCAGTAGGACTGGATTGCTTCGTTTCGCTTGCAATGACGAAAAGAGGTCTATCACACCGCCTTCGCCGCCGCGCGGCCGGCGTTGCGGCCGGAGAACAGGCAGCCGCCGAGAAACGTGCCTTCCAGCGCGCGATAGCCGTGCATTCCGCCGCCGCCGAAGCCTGCCGCCTCGCCGACTGCATAGAGGCCGGGAATGATCTCGCTGCTGTTGCCGAATACCCGTGCATCCAGATCGGTCTCGAAGCCGCCGAGCGTTTTGCGCGTCAGGATATTGAGCCGCACCGCGATCAGTGGGCCGTGCGTGGGATCGAGAATGCGATGCGGCTTGGCTGTGCGGATCAGCTTGTCGCCGATATAGCGCCGCGCGTTGTGCAGATTGATGATCTGCGCGTCCTTCGCGAACGGATTGGCGATCTCGCGATCGCGGGCCTCGATCTGCGCGCGGATGTCGTCGACGCGCAGCAGGTTGTCGCCGCTCAGCGTGTTCATTGCGCTGACAAGATCATCGAGGTTGTCGCGGACGATGAAATCAGCGCCGTGCTGCTTGAAGGCTTCCACCGGAGCCGGCGCGCCCTTGTTGGTGGCGCGCTTGAGCGTCATGCGCCAGCTCTTGCCGGTGAGGTCGGGGTTCTGCTCGGAGCCCGACAACGCGAATTCCTTCTTGATGATGCTTTGGGTCAGCACGAACCACGAATAGTCGTAGCCGGTGGACATGATGTATTCGAGCTGGCCGAGCGTGTCGGAGCCCGGGAACAGCGGCGCCGGCAGCCGCTTGCCGATGGCGTCGAACCACATCGACGACGGGCCGGGCAGAATGCGGATGCCGTGGCGCGGCCAGATCGGGCTCCAGTTCTCGATGCCCTCGACGTAGTGCCACATACGGTCACGATTGATCAGCCGCGCGCCGGCCGCCTCGGTAATCTCGATCATGCGGCCGTCGACGTGTTCGGGCACGCCGGAGATCATTCGCTTCGGTGGCATGCCGAACCGGCGCGGCCAGTTCTTCCGCACCAGATCATGATTGCCGCCGATGCCGCCGGAAGCGACGATCACCGCTTGCGCCTTCAAGGCGAACTCGCCGGTTGAGATGCGCGAACTCGAGGCGCCGCGCTCCACGGTGGTCGGCTCAAGGATCACGCCGCGCACGCCGTCCACGGTGCCATTCGTCGAGGTGAGCGCGTCGACGCGGTGGTGGAAATGGAATTCCAGCCTGCCGCGCGCCCGCGCCTCTTTGGCGCGGCGTTCGAACGGCTCGACGATGCCCGGACCGGTGCCCCAGGTCACATGAAAGCGCGGCACCGAGTTGCCGTGGCCCATGGCGTCGTAGCCGCCGCGTTCGGCCCAGCCGACGATCGGAAAGATCCGATGGCCCATGGCGCGCAGCCAGTCGCGCTTTTCGCCGGCCGCGAAGGCGACATAGGCTTCAGCCCAGCGTCGCGGCCAGTAATCCTCGGCGCGATCGAAGCCGGCAGTGCCCATCCAGTCCTGCATTGCCAAATCGATGCTGTCCTTGATGCCGAGCCGCCGCTGCTCCGGCGAGTCCACCAGGAAGAGACCGCCGAATGACCAGAACGCCTGACCGCCGAGACTCTGTTCGCCTTCCTGATCCACCACAATGACGCGCTTGCCGGCGTCGGCGATTTCCGTTGCCGCCACCAGTCCGGCCAGCCCCGCGCCGACGACGATTACGTCCGCATCCATTGCCATCGTTGGTTCCTCCACTGGAACGATCAAAGCGCGTTGGCTGGTGAGTGGTCAATCGTCCTCGTGACACAGACTGTTTACGAAATTGCGCAACGCTCTCGCGTCGCGAGGACGACTGCATCTCGCGCGCAACACCGAGGTTGAATCTGGTGCGTAACCGCGTTCCCGACTGGACAAAAACATCGTCTCGCAACACGGTATCGATCGCAAAGGTTCGCGCCAATAAGCACAATCACTTCGACGTTGGGGCTGGGATATGAAGATCGCAACGGGGCTGCTCGCGGCTGTTGTTCTGCTTGCGGGAATCGTGGCCAGTCACGCAGCGGTGCGGATCGCCGAGGACCGGGGCGGTCGGATCGGAACCTACGTCGATAAATACGAATCGCTCCGCAGTTCCGGCGAACAGGTGGTGATTGACGGGCTATGTGCGTCGGCCTGCACCATCATCCTCGGCGCCGTGCCGTCGAGCCGGATTTGCGTGACCTCGCGCGCCGCGTTGGGTTTCCATGCGGCGTGGGATGTCGGTGCCCACGGTCGCGTCGTCACCAATCGTGAGGCGACACGGATGCTCTACGCGATGTACCCGATACGCGTGCGGCGCTGGATCGCGCGGCATGGCGGGCTGACGCGTCACATGATCTTCCTGCGCGGCACGCAGCTCCAAAGCATGTACCGGCCCTGCTATCTGAATGCCGCGGCGACCTATCGCTGAGGCGATCCGCCAACACGGTTTCAGTGAGATGGTGCGCCGGTTCCCGATGTTCAGCATGACGTGAACGCCCTGCGCCGCGCAAGGCTTGCTCCGCCGCACCCCACCCTCTATCAGGAACCCGTTGACCGGCTGTCTGCCAGCCGGCGGATGCCAATATCTAGGGGCAAATGCCCGGATGGCATTTGGGTAAGGGAATTCCGATGACCGATCGTGCGACCAGACCGCTGGTGATTTTCGCGGCTTTTGCCGGCAGCCTTGCGATCGGTTTGCTGGTGGTGCTGTGGCTGGCGGGAGGGTTCGGTGGCGTCGCCAAGCCCGCGCCGATCGGCGGCGCCTTCCAACTCACCGATCAGTCCGGCCAGACCGTCACCGAGAAAAGTCTGCAAGGTCGTCCGACCATCATCTTCTTCGGCTACACCCATTGCCCCGATGTCTGCCCGACCTCGCTGTTCGAGATGTCGGAAGTGCTGCGGGCGATGGGCAAGGACGCCGATCGCGTCAACGCTTATTTCATCTCGGTGGACCCGGAGCGCGACACCACCGCGGTGATGAAGGATTATCTCGGCAGTTTCGACCCGCACCTGAAGGGGCTGACCGGCAATCCGGCGATGATCAGCAAGGTCCTCAGCGAATTCCGCGTTTACGCCAAGAAGGTTCCGGCGAAGGACGGCGACGACTACACCATGGATCACACGGCGCTGATCTACCTGATGGACAAGAAGGGTAACTTCGTTGCGCCCTTCAACCTGAAGCAGACGCCGGAAGCCGCTGCCGCCGATCTCAAACGTTATCTCTAAAGTGACCGTTACGGCGCACGTTCGGTGTGATACGCGCCCAGACCTGCGCCAGATGCGGCCTTTCCCGCCACGGTGCGGCCGCTTGTCGTCGAGGCGCCAGGCCATGCTCTGTCTTTTCCCAGCGATAGGGGTCCCTGAAGAGCTGGTATAGTGCGCGCCATGCAGCGACCGAGAGCAGCGCCCAATAGATCGGGGTGAGCGCCAGGACCCAACTCCTGCGCAACTGCCCGCGTCGTGCCAGACCCATCAGGCCGACAACGACGGTAGAGGCATAACCGGCTGCGATCGCCACGAGGTGTAATTCCATCAGCGGGCCGGTGAACAGGGGGATGGGCTGATCCGTGGCGCCGCGGAGGCCGAGGTAGACCACGAGTTCGAGCAGCAGGATCGGGGCGGCGAGTGCCGTCAGGACATTGCCGCCGATCAGGAGGTTAAGCGAGAGAACACCCTTGGCGCCGGCATCGCGCCAAAGCCGGCGCGGCGCGCGCATGTGGACGCCCCAGGTTTGCATCCAGCCCTTCATCCATCGGGAGCGCTGTCGCAGCCAGCCGCCGAATTGGGCTGGGGCCTCCTCGAACGTGGTCGAGGCGAATGTCCTGGCACGATAACCGGCGCGGGCCAGACGGAACCCGAGGTCGGCATCCTCTGTGACATTATAGGCATCCCATCCGCCGATTTCGCGCAGCGCTGAGGTGCGGAAATGATTCGACGAGCCGCCGAGCGGCAGCGGCAGGCCGAGCACAGCAAGACCGGGCAAAAACACATCGAACTGCCCGGCGTACTCCGCCGCGAACATGCAGGACAGCCAGCTCTCGGCCGGATTGTTGATGCAGAGGCTTGCCTGGACGCACACGGTCCGTGCGTCGTGGGTGCGAAACGCTTCGAGCGCTGCGCGAAGCTGGTTCGGTTCCGGGATATCTTCCGCGTCGTAGATCGTGACGAAACTGCCGCGGACGAATGGTAGTGCCCAGTTCAGAGCTTTGGGCTTGGTGCGCGGCAAGGTGGCGGGTGCGATCAATACCTGAAACGTCGGCGGTGGTCTCCACCGGGCAATCGCGGCGCGGGTTTCATGATCGTCCGGCTCTATCACCAGAATGACGTCGAGCTTTTCCTTCGGATAATCCAGTGCAGTGATGGCCTGAAGCAACTGTCCGACCGATGCCGCCTCGTGGTAGAGCGCGGCGATGATGGTGTAGATCGGCAATTCCTCGTCCCGCGCCGGCGAAGATGCTTCGACCCGCGGCGACGGAATCAGCGCTCCTGTGATCCGTGTGACGCTGAATGCCAGAAACCAGATGGCGAGCATGCTGCTCACGATATGCAGCAGCACCAACGGCGGCAGCATCAGCAGGCCCGCCGCCGCAGCGAGCACCCCCGCGTGGCGCAGACGGAATTGCCACGGCAGATGATCGCGCAAGGCGGAGGGTGCGGCGGTCAATCCCGGAAAGCGCTGACTAAGTCCCTCGGACGCCGCATAGGCGAGTGAGGCGTGTGCTCGGGCCAGCAGAGCCTGATTGAGCTGAGGGGTCGGCAACAGCCGAAGCCGCTTGATCACAGCAGGCGATTTCGCGGCGAAGCAGCTCAACCGTCGTGCCGTCAGGATACGCGGAGCAATTCCAAGCAGGTATTCGCCGTCGCGGCGCAACGGCAACAGGCCGTGCTGGATGACGTGGGGGAGATGCTCGCTGGGGAGAGGAATGTCGCTGCGAAACGTGTCCGACGGTGTGTCGATCCGCACCCCGGTATGAGCCGCCAGATGTTGCAGGTAGCTGGCCTCGTCGAGCACGCCCCACTGGATCAGCACGTGGTCGGCACCGACTCCGATCAGCCGGCTGCGCTCAGTCGCAGCCTCCAGCAGGTCCGGAGCGAAATAGTCGCGCAGGCAATCGAGTTCGGGCGCGGTATAGGCGATGTCGGGAAAGGGCTGCCTACGGTCGCCGTTGTCGGATGGCATCCCGTACATATGCGCCAGAAAATCCGGCAGCCGGTGTGATGGCTCCGCGCGTCGATCTTCTGACGGCAACGCCGGTTCCCCACCGGCGCGCCCAACATGGTCTTCAGCGGCCACGCGACGCCCCCACACCGCAAACGGCACTCGCGTCTGTCGCGGGATGGTCTATAAGTTCGCCCGACGCGGAAGCCCCATACAATGCAACCACAGATAGAGAAGCGCTTCAACGGATTCATGGTTCCACGCATTCTCGGCGGCGGGATCGCGTTTGCCTTGCTGGGGGGGCTGATCGGCTTTGTAGGATCGACGGGCACCGCGCATGCGCAGACGACATCGGCATCCCCGGCGGTGACTCAGGCGGTGCCGGGATTTTGGGATCCGCGGCGGCGGCCGGACCGGCCCGACCTGTCGCGCCTGACCCTAATCCGTTTCATGACCGAGACCGACTATCCGCCGTTCAACTTCACCGGCCCGGACGGTAATCCGGCCGGCTTCAACGTCGATCTGGCAAGGCTGATCTGCGACGAGATCAAGGTCACCTGCACCATCCAGATGCGGCGCTTCGACACCCTGCTCGATGCCATTGCCAGCAACCGCGGCGACGCCATCATCGCCTCGCTGAGCGTGACGCCGGACCTGCGCAAGCGGGTCGATTTCAGCGACCTCTACTATCGGACTCCGGCGCGGTTCGTGGCGCGGCGCGATGGGGTGTCGGCGATGGTGCGGCCGGAAACCCTCGACGGCAAGAAGGTCGGCGTGGTCGCCGGCTCCTCGCATGAGGCCTATCTGAAGGCGATGTTCACCGGCGCCGAACTGCACACCTATCCGAACGACGAAGCGTTGCGGCAGGCGCTGAAGCAAAGCGAGGTCGAACTGATTTTCGGCGACGCCATCTCGTTGGCGTTCTGGATCAACGGGGCCGATTCCGAGAATTGCTGCGCCTTCAGCGGCGGCCCCTTCATCGAGAGCCGGTATTTCGGCGAGGGCGTCGGCATCGCTGTGAAGAAAGGCAACGACGTGCTGCGTCAGGCGTTGAACTGGGCGCTGTTTCGCATTTGGGAGAAAGGCCGTTATACCGACCTGTGGCTGCGGTATTTTCCCGTCAATCCGTTTTGATACGACCGAAGGTCGCGCGTGAGGCCGGATGCCTCATGTTGCGTGGAGCAATTGAATGTTGAATGAACTGACCGCGTCAGATCTGCGCGCGCTTGCCGAACAATCCAACGCCTGGCCGTTCGAACAGGCGAAGCAGATCGTGGCTCGGCTGAAAACGAAGCCGAAGGACGAGGTGTTGTTCGAGACCGGCTACGGTCCGTCGGGACTGCCGCATATCGGCACGTTCGGTGAAGTGGCGCGCACCACCATGGTGCGCCATGCCTTCCGCGTGCTGACCGAGGACAAGATCAAGACGCGGCTGCTGGCGTTCTCCGACGACATGGACGGCCTGCGCAAGGTCCCGAACAACGTGCCGAACAAGGAGATGCTGGCGCAGGATCTCGGCAAGCCGCTGACGCAAGTCCGCGATCCGTTCGGCACGCATCCGAGTTTCGGCGAGCACAACAACGCGCGGCTGCGCGCCTTCCTTGACACTTTCGGGTTCGATTACGAGTTCGCGTCCTCGACGCAGTATTACAAGTCGGGCCGGTTCGACGCGACCTTGCTGAAGATGCTGGAGAAGATCGACAAGGTGATGGCGATCATGCTGCCGTCGCTGCGCGAGGAGCGCGCCGCCAGCTATTCGCCGTTCTTACCCGTCTGTCCGCGCACCGGTGTGGTATTGCAGGTGCCGATCGTCGCGCACGACGTCAAGGCCGGCACGGTGTCTTATGATGATCCGGAGACGAAGGAGCGCGTCACCGTTCCGGTCACCGGCGGCCATTGCAAGCTGCAATGGAAGCCGGACTGGGCGATGCGCTGGACTGCGCTCGGCGTCGATTACGAAATGGCCGGCAAGGACCTGATCGATTCAGTGAAGCTATCGGGCAAGATCTGTACGGCGCTGGGCGGCACGCCGCCGGCGGGCTTCAACTATGAACTGTTCCTCGACGACAAGGGCCAGAAGATTTCGAAGTCGAAGGGCAACGGGCTGACCATCGACGAATGGCTGCGCTACGCTTCGCCGGAATCGCTGTCGCTGTTCATGTATCGCGAGCCGAAGGCGGCGAAGCGTCTCTACTTCGACGTGATCCCGCGCAATGTCGACGACTATCAGCAGTTCCTCGACGGCTACGCGCGGCAGGACATGAAGCAGCGCCTGAGCAATCCGGTCTGGCACATCCATGCCAGCAAGCCGCCGAAGGCGGATATGCCGGTGACATTCCAGTTGCTGCTGACGCTGGTGTCGTCGTCCAACGCCGAGAATGCCGAGACGCTGTGGGGCTTCATCGGGCGCTATCGTCCCGGCGTGACGCCGCAGACTCATCCCGCGCTCGACGCGCTGGTCGGCTACGCTATCAACTACTATCGCGACTTCGTCGCGCCGGCGAAGCAATTCCGTGCGCCGAGCGACAGCGAACGAGCCGCATTGAATGATTTGCGCGATGCGCTGTCACAATTGCCGGACAACGCCAGCGCCGAGGATATCCAGAACGTGGTCTATGAGATCGGCCGCCGCGAGCCGTTCCTCGATCACAAGAAGACCGGCAAGGATGGCCGCCCCGGCGTGTCGCTGGAGTGGTTCAACATGCTCTATCAGGTGCTGCTCGGGCAGGAGAAAGGCCCGCGCTTCGGCTCCTTCGTCGCGGTCTACGGCGTTACCAACGCGGTGGCGATGATTGACGGCGCGCTGGCGCGTAGCGCGTGAGCGGAGGCCGTTTCGTCGGCCTCCGAGACGCGGTCAGAACAGGCTGACGAAGAAGCGCGAGCAGACCAGCAGCAGGAAGATTCCGAAGGCGATTTCCAGCACGCGCTTCGGCAAGGCATGTGCCAGCTTGACGCCGAGCGGCGCCGTCAGCACGCTGGTCGGCGCGACGATGATCGTCGCGATCAGCGAGACGTAGCCGAGGGCAAGCGGTGGCTGGAGCGCCAGAACGGCGGGATTGGCGGCGGCAGCAGGCCAGCCCGCATAGATGTAGCCGATGGCACCCGGAATCGAGATCAGCACGCCCAGTCCGGAGGATGTCGCGATCGCCTGATGGATCGGGCGGCCGTAAAACGTCATGAACAAATTCGATAACTGCCCGCCGCCGATGCCCATCAGCGTCGACAGCACGCCGATCGCTACGCCGTAAGCGCGCAGAAACAGGCCTTTCGGCATGTCGTCGGCAAAGCGCCAACTGTCCTTTCCGAACAGCAAGCGGATGGCGGAGATGCCCGCGATCGCCACGAATACGATCTTGAACAACTCCGCCGGTGCATAGCGTGCGATCAGGCTGCCGACCACGACGCCGAGCACCACCGGCACCGCCCAATTGCGCAACACGCTGGTGTCGACCGCGCTGGTCGCCCGATGTGCGTAGTAGGAGCGGATCGACGTCGGAATGATGATGGCCAGCGATGTGCCCACGCACAGCGGCATGCGCACATCGTCCGGCACGCCGACAATACGGAAGAGCTCATAAAGCGCTGGGACCAGGACGGCGCCGCCGCCGACGCCGAACAGGCCTGCGAGAAAGCCAGTCATCGCGCCTGCGAACAGGAGTGCAATCACGAGCCACGCCACATCGAGCATTGGCAGTCCGGCGATCATGTCTGGAATCCAGTACGGGGAATTGTAAGTCCCGGCTGTAGCCTCCGAAGCCGCCGATGGCAACCGTCACGACCGTCAACCCACCTCAGCGTCGTATGCAGTGACATGGCGGTCGTGGCTGGAAGGGTGTTGTATTGCAGCCTATTGGCTCGCCCACACGATGCGCGCGATCCATTCGACATCGTCCGGCGATAGCGTGCGGTGCGGATGGGCGGGATTCAGCGACTGCAATTCCAGCGTCTTGGCGGTGCGCCGCTTCAATTCCTTCACCATCACCTCGCCGTCGCGGGTTTTCACCACCACACGGTCGCCGCGCCGGATCGGCGTGCCGGGCGAGACGATGATGACGTCGCCGTCGCGATAGGCGGGCTTCATCGAGTCGCCGGAGATTTCCAGCGCATAGGCGTGCTTGTCGTTGACCGAGGGCAGCCCGACCTCGTCCCAGCCCTTGCCGACGGGGAAGCCGCCGTCGTCGAAATAGCCGCCGGAGCCGGCTTCGGCGAAGCCGAGCAGCGGCACCGAGGGCGTGCCGCGCGCGGTGTCCTCGATCATCTGCACGAACGCGTCGATGGCGGTGTTGGTGGCAGCCAGCGCCTTGGCCACCGATTCGGTCGAGGGCCAGCGTTCGCGGCCGTCATTGGTGACGCGCTTGGATTTGTTGAAGGTGGTGGGGTCCAGCCCCGCGCGTTTGGCGAGCCCCGAGGGCGACAGGCCCGCGTGCTCGGCAAGGCGGTCGAGAGCGGTCCAGATTTGATGATGGGTCA
>JAFKKL010000115.1 GCA_017305595.1 Hyphomicrobiales bacterium
GCCGATCACGATGCCGGCGGCATGGGTCGAGGCATGGCGGTTCAAGCCTTCCAGCTTCTGCGCGATCGAGAAGGCGCGCGCGATCACCGGGTCCTCGTCGCGGAAGGCCTGAAGTTTCGGCTCGCCCTCGATCGCCTGCTTCAGCGACACTGGCGCCGCCGGATTCTGCGGCACGAGCTTGGTCAGCTTGTCGACCTGCCCATACGGCATCTGCAACACGCGGCCGACGTCGCGCAGCACGCCGCGCGCCTGCAACGTTCCGAAGGTGATGATTTGCGCGACGTGATCGCTGCCGTAGCGGCGTTGCACGTAGTCGATCACCTCGCCGCGCCGGTCCTGGCAGAAGTCGATGTCGAAGTCCGGCATCGACACGCGTTCCGGATTGAGGAAGCGCTCGAACAGCAGACCGAAACGGATCGGATCGAGGTCGGTGATGGTGAGCGAATAAGCCACCAGCGAACCGGCGCCGGAACCGCGCCCCGGTCCCACCGGAATGCCCTGCGCCTTGGCCCACTTGATGAAGTCGGACACGATCAGGAAGTAGCCGGAGTATTTCATCCGGGTGATGACATCGAGTTCGAAGCTCAATCGCTTCTGATAATCCTCCTCGGTCACGCCTTGCGTCAGGCCATGCAGCGCCAGCCGCCGCGCGAGCCCCTCCTCCGCCTGCTTGCGCAGTTCGGCCGCCTCCTCGCGCTCGGCCTCCTCACCACTGGTGTTGGGATCGACGGTGAAATGCGGCAACAACGGTTTGCGGGTACGCGGACGATAGGCGCAGCGCGCCGCGATCTCGACCGTCGATGCAAGGGCTTCCGGAAGGTCGGCGAACAGCACCGCCATCTCGGCGCGGGTCTTGAAGCGATGATCCGGCGTCAGTTGATCGCGGTCGGCCTCCGCGATCAGTTTGCCGGCGGCGATGCAGAGCAACGCGTCGTGCGCCTCGTAGTCGTCGGCCGCGGCGAAATACGGTTCGTTGGTCGCGACCAGCGGCAAGCCCTTGGCATAGGCGAGATCGATCAATACCGGCTCGGCGCGGCGCTCACGCTCGACGCCGTGGCGTTGCAGTTCGATATAGAAACGATCACCGAACAACGCGGAGAGTTGATCGCAACGCGACGCCGCGAGCGCGGCCTGATCAGCGGTGACCGCCAGCGAGATCGGCCCGTCCGGTCCGCCGCTCAACGCGATCAAACCGTCCGTCTCGCCCTGCAGCCAGTCGAGCTTGATATGCGGCGCCTGATGCGTCGGGGTTTCGAGGAAAGCGCGCGAATTGAGCCGCATCAGGCTGCGGTAACCGGCCTCGCGCGCTGCCAGCAGCACGATCCGCGCCGGTCCCGGCACGATGCCGTTGCGCGCGTTCGGGTCCTGGTCGCAAAAGTCCACCGCCAGCGCGAGGCCGGCGATCGGCTGAATGCCGTAGCCCGCCAGTTTGTCGGAGAACTCCAGCGCGCCGAACAGATTGTCAGTGTCGGTCAACGCCAGCGCCGGCTGATGATCGGCCTTCGCCAGTTCGGCCAGCTTCTGCACCTTCATCGCGCCGCGCAGCAACGAATAGGCGGAATGAACGTGGAGATGGATAAAACCGGGATTGGCCGGCGGCGTATCGGGCGTGCGCATGAATCACAATCAAGTTTGGCTGGCGAGCGATCGGTCGGCTAACGCGCCGACTCGGGCTGCTCATGGTGCGATGGGCTCACCTGCCTGTCCATGGCGCACCGGTCCATTCCGGCCGTTTTCAAACGGTGTCCCTGCTTTCCCCAGCCCTGAAAGACGGCGCCGCACGGCAGCAAAGTAGGACCAGATTAACCATCCAGGGCAAATCGAGCATTCGTGAGGGCTGGAATTGCGTCACAACCAAGTGACGATTTCCGTGCTGTGGTATCCGCTCACGCGCAAAATCCGGTTCTAGCGAAGAGGAACGTTAGGGGAGCAATCGGCTGGCGCAGGTTCGTGGTACTTAGGAACCATCACAACCATAACGAGAAATTAAGGTCGGATCGTTACGTATGCTCGCGCGTACCTAAAGACCCGCCCGGGAAGAATACTCGCAAGGGACCGAAATGCTCGAAGGATTATACAAGGTCGAGTTCGAAACGCCGCGCAGGAAAGCCGTCGGCATCATTTTCGCGCAAGACGGAAAACTCCGTGGCGGCAGTTCCGCTTTCGCCTTCGTGGGATCCTACGAACAGGACGGCCACAAGATCAGCGGCGTGGTCACCGCCAGGCGGCATACCGACGATCCCAATCATCCGTCGATGTTCGATCTCAACGAGGTGAAGATCGGTTTTCGGGGCGTCGAGAAGAACAGCTTTGCGTCGGTGGAAGGCACCGCGGCAGAGGCGCCGTCGGTGGATTTCAAGGCATTTCTGACCCGCCTCAGCGACTGAACCGGAGCAACCGCGCCGGCCTGCGCTTCAAAGCGCCGAAGTCTGCATGACGTCAAATCAGTCGCGATATCCTGCCGCTGGCAGGAGTGGCAGGGCTCGAACCTGCGACCCCCGGTTTTGGAGACCGGTGCTCTACCAATTGAGCTACACTCCTAGCTGGCGCCCTCTATAAGCACTTTGCTGCGGCGAGGAAAGAGCCAATAGACGCATCCGTGCGACGGTTTTCACCGCGAACGAATGAAGCTGTTGATGGCAGCAACTGCTCCGCTATCCTGCCGATAGAAGCCGTGCGCGCCCATCGGGCCGCATACCTTCGGAACCTCCGGCCCTTGCACGTTGACCCAGCGCACCGAAGCGCGCCCCCCGCTCCAAGCGGCGAATGCGGTGGCGAATTCCGGCAGCGTGAATCTGCAGGTGTCGTATTTGTTGTGGATCAGCAGCGTGCGCGGCAGCAGGCTCGGAGAGCCGAGCCGCGACTGCGCCTCGCGGTACATGCCCGAGACAATCACCAGGCCATTCACCTTCGCACCTGCCGCCAGCGCGGCGGCGACGTCGATCGCGCCGCGGCTCATACCGACCAGCACTACCTTGCGCCCCTTGGCGGCTTCCGCCTGCGAGATCGATGCCGCCTCGCCGGACGAGGTGGTGACCACCGTGGAGACGCCCTTGCCGCCGATGCGGTCCTTGTTGCGCACCAGAAAATCGTTCGGCACCGCGCCGGCCGATCCCGGCATCAGAATGGCGACTTTGCTTTGAGCCAAAGCGCCATCGGCAAACATGGCGGAGATTGCGAAAGCGACGACGGCAACAATCTTTTTCATGACAATGCCTTTTGAAATTGCAGGTTCAGAAAAACAGTCAAACTGATGGCTCGCAAAAAAACGAGCCGACCATGACTATGAAGCAACACAATGCGCTCCATCAAGCGGGCTCGACGCCGCAGCTGTTGGCTCCTTCCATCACAATCGATACGCAAATGAAAATGCCCGGAACGCTGAGCGTTCCGGGCCCAGTAACAAGATTCAATGTTGTCGGGCGCTAACGGCGTTGCGCTTCGATTATTCGATAATCGAAGCGACGACGCCTGCGCCGGCCGCAAGTGCGATGTTTCGCACTTGCGTATTACTTAATGCCGTCGGGCGCTAACGGCGTTGTGCTTCGATCATTCAATAATCGAAGCGACGACGCCTGCGCCGACGGTGCGTCCGCCTTCGCGGATGGCGAAGCGCAGCTTTTCTTCCATCGCGATCGGCACGATCAGGTGCACTTCCATCGCGATGTTGTCGCCCGGCATCACCATCTCGGTGCCTTCCGGCAGATGAACTACGCCCGTCACGTCGGTGGTGCGGAAGTAGAACTGCGGACGGTAGTTGGTGAAGAACGGCGTGTGACGGCCACCCTCTTCCTTGGTCAGGATGTAGGCTTCCGCCTTGAACTTGGTGTGCGGCTTCACCGAGCCCGGCTTGCACAGCACCTGGCCGCGCTCGACGTC
>JAFKKL010000032.1 GCA_017305595.1 Hyphomicrobiales bacterium
TCGGCATCGTCTCGACCGGCTTCAATCTCAGCGGCATCGCCGGACCGCTCTTGTTCGGCTGGATCATGGATCAGCACATGCCGCATTGGGTGTTCGGCACGTCCGCGATCTTCATGGGGCTCACGGTGCTGCTGGCGCTGATTCCCGAACGCAGTACCGATATTCAGAAGAAGCCGGCGGCTGGAATTCTGCCGTCCTGACTTGTCGGCCTATCGCCTCGTCATTGTGAGGAGCGTAAGCGACGACGCAATCCAGACTCCTCAAGAAGACTGGATTGCTGCGTTCGGGATAACGACTCGACTTCTAGCCTTGCGCAAACTGCGCCGCGGGGCCGTTGCGGCGCAGAAGCCGTTCGCGTTCGGTATTGGGCCACAGCAGCAGCAGGCCGAGCACGCCGGCGGAAATCATGACGATGCCGTTGATGACGAAGCCATGCAGATAGCCTTGCATGATATTGCCACCCGCGTGCTGAATGATGCTGCCCATCACGGCGGGGGCGATGATGCCGGCGAGCGTGTAGATCGCGCCGTAGATCGCGATCACCGCGCCGCGCTGCGACACCGGCGTGAATTCGCCCAGCATCGGCGGGCACACCACGTAGATCGCGCCGCACAGGCCGGAGCCGACCACCAGGAACGCGATGCGCATCGCGGCGCTGTCGGCATAGGGCATCGACAGCAGGATCAAGCCGCCAAGGATCAGCGGCGAGGCGCCGAGCACGCCGCGCGCGCCGCGCGTCGACATCCCGCGTGCCACCAGCCGCTGCGACAGCCAGCCGGTGAGGATGACAATGCAGGCGCCGAACACCCACGGCAGTACCGAGATCAGGCCCGCCGCATGCTGTGAGAATCCCAGGCCCTGCACGATGAAGGCGGTGAACCAGGTGAGGCCCAGCGACAGCGCCCAATAAGCGCCGAAGGTCGCGACGCAGCAGCCGATGAAGGTCGGCGACGTGAGAAGATGCGCGTAGGAGAAGCGGGTCTCATGGGCGGCCTCGATCGCCGACGGCACCAGCGGCCCTTCCTTGCCGAGCCAGAGCCACACCGCTGACCATAACAGGCCGACGATGCCGAGCGCGGCGAACGCATGGTGCCACGAGTAATTGACGATCAGCCAGTTCAGCGACGGCACGGCGAGAATGACGCCGAAGGCCGAGCCTTGCGACAGCACCGCGGTCGGCAGTGTGCGCTTCTCGTCTGGAAACCATTTGTAGATCGCGTGCACCGCGACCGAAAACGCCGGGCCTTCGCCGGCGCCGAGGATGATGCGGCAGATCATCAGCGTCACGAAACTGCCGGTTCCGACAATGGGAAACTGCGCCAGGGCCCAGATCAGCGCCAGCGCCAGCAGCACCCAGCGCGTGGCGACGCGATTGACGATGAAGCCGACGACGATGGCAGAGATCGAGAACAGGAAGAAGAACGACGAGCCGAGCAGGCCGAACTGTTCGGCGTCGAGCTTCAGATCCGTCATGATCGGGACGGCGGCGAGGCCGACGACGATCTTGTCGGCGAAGTTGACCACCATGAACAAGAACAACAGGAACGTGATGCGCCACGCTCCTTTCGGAGTCGGCTGTGCCGTCATGCGCGTCTCCCCCGGCCATCTCCGGCTTCTGCCGGTTCAATTGAGGCCGCCTGCGATGCTACCCGCTGATTTGGCTCAAGAGCAATCGTTGATTTGGTAAGAATTGTATCGGCGATCCACCGCTTGAGGGCATCGTGATTTGGCATTGCAACACGGCTATGCTTGTTGCCAGCGAGCCCACGAGGTCGAATGCCTGCCCGATGTTGAAAGTCGTCAATCTCAGCAAGAGTTATCGCTCGGCGCAGGAGACCGTGCATGTGCTGCGCGGCGTTGACCTTACGGTGGCGCGCGGCGAAAGCGTGGCGCTCACCGGCGAATCCGGCAGCGGCAAGAGCACGCTGCTGCACCTGATCGCCGGGCTCGATGAGGCCGACGGCGGCGAGGTGTGGGTGGAGGAAGCGCGTGTCACCGGATTGGCGGATGCGGGTCGCGCTGCGCTGCGGCGCACGCGGCTCGGTCTGATCTTCCAGCAGTTCAATCTGGTGCCGAGCCTCTCCGTTGCCGACAATCTGGCGTTTCAATCGCGTCTCGCCGGGCAGCATGATGCGGCATGGCTGCGCGAGTTGATCACGCGGCTCGGTCTCGATGCATTGCTGAAACGCTACCCGGAGCAACTGTCCGGCGGGCAACAGCAGCGCGTCGCCATCGGCCGCGCACTGGCGGTGAAACCGGCGCTGCTGCTGGCCGACGAGCCGACCGGAAATCTCGACGAAGCGACAGCCGACGAAGTGGTGCACCTTATTCGCGATCTGGTGGCGCGATCCGGCTGCGGGCTGTTGATGGTGACGCATTCGGCGCGGCTCGCGGCGATGCTCGACCGGAGACTGCATCTCCGCGGCGGACTGCTGACATGACGCGCGCCGCATGGGTGCTCGCGGTGTTGTTGAGCCACTGGCGGCGGCATCCGATGCAGCTTGCGACGTTGCTGGTAGGTTTGATCGCCGCCACCGCGCTGTGGAGCGGTGTGCAGGCGTTGAACCAGCAGGCGCGCGTCAGTTACGACCGCGCCGCCGCGCTGTTCGGCGGCGCGCGCACCGCGATGCTGATCGATCCCGCGCACGCGACGTTTTCGCAAGCGGCCTTTGTTAAGTTGCGGCGCGCGGGATGGCCGGTATCGCCGGTGCTGGAAGATCGCGTGCAGGTGAACGGCCGCTCGGTGCGGTTGCTCGGCATCGAACCGGTCACCATGCCGACAGAGACGGCGTCGAGTTCGGCAATCGCGCGGAACGACCTGCACGCTTTCGTCGCGCCGCCGGGGCGAACGCTGGTGGCGCCGGAGACGTTGCGCGATCTCGGCCTCGCCGCAGGCGCGATGCCACGCATCAACGATTCCGGCGAACTGCCGCCGCTGCAACCGCAGCCGCAACTTGCGCCCGGCGTGCTGATCGTCGACATCGGCGTGGCGCAACGGGTGCTCGACAAGCCGGGGCAAATCTCGCGATTGCTGGTCGGCAAGACCACGCACAATGCCCGCGATCTGCCGGACAAGGTCGCGGGCACAACGCTGCAAAGGGTCGCGCCGGACAGCGAGACCGATCTGGCGCGGCTGACCGACAGTTTTCACCTCAACCTCACCGCGTTCGGGTTGCTGTCGTTTCTGGTCGGGCTGTTCATCGTCAACTCGGCCATCGGGCTCGCCTTCGAACAACGGCTGCCGACGCTGCGAACGCTGCGCGCTTGCGGCGTCTCCGCCCGTTTGCTGAACGTCGTGGTGGTGATCGAACTGGTGTCGATCGCGCTGTTCGGCGGTCTGGTCGGATTGATGGGCGGTTATGTCATTGCCGCCGCGCTGTTGCCCGATGTCGCCGCCAGCCTGCGCGGGCTTTACGGCGCACAATTGCCCGGCACGCTGTCGCTGCAACCGCAATGGTGGCTTGCGGGCATCGCGATGAGCGTACTCGGCGCGCTGGCGGCCGCGGCAGCAAGTCTGATGCGGATGGCGCGGTTACCGTTGCTCGCTGCCGCGCAACCTCATGCGTGGCAACAGGCGCAGCGGCGCTGGCTGTGGCGTCAGGGCGTATTGGCCCTTGCGATGCTGATCGCGGCCATCGGCATATTGGTGTTCGGCGATTCGCTGCTGGCGGGCTTTGCCGTGCTCGCTGCGTTGCTCTTGTCGGCGGCGCTCGCGCTGCCGGTGTTGCTCGACAGCGTGTTACGGCTCGGTGGCAAAGGCGCGCGCAATGCGTTGCCGGCATGGTTCTGGGCCGATAGTCGCCAGCAACTGCCGGGGCTATCGCTGGCTCTGATGGCGTTGCTGCTGGCGCTGGCGGTGAATGTCGGCGTCGGCACCATGGTGCAGAGCTTTAGCGCGACCTTCGTGCGCTGGCTCGATGGTCGCCTGTCAGCGGATGTCTATATCAGCGCTGCGAACGAAACGCAGGCCGCCGAAATCCGGCGCTGGCTCGCCGCGCGCAGCGATGTCACAGCCGTCTTGCCCGGCGCGCGAACCGAGGTGCAGATCGAGGGTGCGCCGGTCGAGATCATGGGTCTTGCCGATCACGCGACCTATCGCGCGAACTGGCCGCTGCTGCGCTCGGTAGCGGACGGGTGGGATCGTCTGCATGCGGACGATGCCGCGTTCATCAGCGAGCAACTGTCGCGCCGGCTTCATCTCGATGTCGGAAGCCGTTTGCGAATCCCGGCGCCCGCTGGCGATTGGTCCGTCGATGTCGTCGGCGTCTATGCCGACTACGGCAATCCGAAAGGGCAACTCGCCGTCAATATCGATGCGCTGTCACGGCATTTCCCCGACACGCCGCAGACCCGCTTCGGGCTACGCGTCGCGCCCGAGCATATTGCGGGCGTGATCGCAGCAATGCGCGTGGCGTTCCATCTCGATGCGCGGCAACTTGCCGATCAGGCGACGGTGAAGGCGGAATCGAAGCGCATCTTCAATCGCACTTTTGCGGTTACTGCCGCGCTCAACACCTTCACGCTCGGCGTTGCTGGCATCGCGCTGCTCACCAGTCTGTTGACCTTGAGCGGATCGCGTCTACCTCAACTCGCGCCGCTGTGGGCCATCGGCATCACCCGCGAGAGGTTAGCTGCGATCGAACTTCTGAAGACCATGGCGGTGGCGCTGGTCACCGCGCTGCTGGCGCTGCCGCTGGGCTTGCTGGTGGCGTGGTGCCTGATCGCGGTAGTCAATGTGAAAGCCTTCGGCTGGCGGCTGCCGTTCCAGGTGTTTCCGATGCAGTTGCTGGAACTGCTCGGCGTCGCCATGGTGGCGGCCTTGCTCGCAACGTTGCTGCCGATCCTCAAGCTGGCGCGGATGCAGCCCGCGACACTGATCAAGATTTTCGCCAATGAGCGCTGATCGCAAAATCTCTCGTCGCGGCTTTGCAGCCGGCCTTGCGTGGCTCGGTCTCGGCGGCGCGCGTGCGTGGGCGCAAGGCTTTGCCGGGCTCGGCGGCGAAGCTGCGGGTTTTGCACGGGTGGTGCCGGGAAAGCGCTTCGTATTCCCCGACGACTTCGGCGCGCATCCCGAGTTTCGCATCGAATGGTGGTACGTCACCGCGAATCTGCGCGATGCGAGTGGCGTGGCTTACGGAGCGCAGTGGACATTGTTTCGGCAGGCGATGGCGCCGGGACCGCAACGCGAGGGCTGGGCCAATCAGCAGGTCTGGATGGGGCACGCGGCCGTCACCAGCGCAACGACGCATCAGTTCGCCGAGACGTTCGCGCGCGGTGGCGTCGGGCAGGCGGGCGCCGATGTCGCGCCGTTCGAAGCATGGATCGACGCGTGGCGGATGTCGGCGGTGCCGCCGCTGTCGAATGGGACGTTCGCGCCATTGCAATTGACGGCGACGGGCACCGACTTCGAATATACATTGCGGCTCAATGCCGAACGGCCGCTGGTGTTGCAGGGTGACCATGGCTACAGCCGCAAGTCCGAGCGCGGGCAGGCGTCGTATTACTACAGCCAGCCTTATTTCACCGCGACTGGCAGTATCAAGATCGGCGGACAATCCATCGCGGTCTCGGGACCGGCGTGGCTCGATCGCGAATGGTCGAGCCAGCCGTTGGCGGCGGATCAGACCGGATGGGACTGGTTCTCGCTGCATCTCGATGGCGGCGACAAGGTAATGCTGTTCCGGCTGCGGCAGAAGGACGGTGGACACTACTTCGCCGGCAACTGGATCGGCCGCGACGGTCAGTCAATTCCGCTGCCGTCGGATGCGATCGCGATGACGCCGACGGCGTTCACCGATGTCGCGCAGCGGCGCGTGCCGACGCGCTGGCACGTCGCCGTACCGTCACGCGGTCTCGCCGTCGATTGCACGCCGCTCAATGCACGGAGCTGGATGGGCACCAGTTTTCCCTATTGGGAGGGCCCCATCGCCTTTCACGGCAGCCATGAGGGCGTCGGCTATCTGGAGATGACGGGGTATTGATGAAAACGCAAAGGGCGCGATCTTTTTCGGATCGCGCCCTTGCTGTTCGTTACATCACCCGCGTGGGTGATATCCGCTTACTTCGTGAGCGGGCAGCCGCTGTCCTTGGCGGACGGATAAGCGGTGTCGCCGGGGACCTTGGCGATCAGCTTGTAGTAGTCCCAGTCGCGCTTGCTCTCTTCCGGCTTCTTGACCTCGAACAGATAGAGATCGGATACCATGCGGCCGTTGGCCAGAACCTTGCCGTTCGAGGTGAAGGCGTCGTCGACCGGCAGCTCCTTCAGCTTCTTGACCACGGCATCGCTATCCTTGGTGCCGGCGGCCTTCACCGCCTTGAGATATTGCAGCGTTGCCGAATAGGTGCCGGCCTGGATCATGTTCGGCATCCGCCCGGTGCGCTTGTAGAGGCGCTCGGCGAAGGCGCGGGTCTTGTCGTTGAGATCCCAGTAGAAGCTCTCGGTCAGCACCGTGCCCTGCGCGGCCTTGAGGCCGAGTCCGTGGACTTCCGACAAGGTCAGCAGCAGCGCCGCCAGCTTCTGGCCGCCGGCGACGATGCCGAACTCCGCCGCCTGCTTGATCGAGTTGATGGTGTCGCCGCCAGCATTGGCGAGACCGATCACCTTGGCTTTCGAGCTCTGCGCCTGCAGCAGGAAGGAGGAGTAATCGGAGGTGTTGAGCGGGGTCCGCACCGCGCCGAGCACCTTGCCGCCCGCCGCCTTGACGACGTCGCTGGTGTCCTTCTCCAGCGCGTGGCCGAAGGCGTAGTCCACCGTCAGGAAGTACCAGCTATCGCCGCCGGCTTTCACCATCGCGCCGCCGGTGCCAACCGCGAGGGCGTGAGTGTCGAACGCCCAATGGAAGCCGTAGGGCGTGCAGGACGCGCCGGTGATCCCCGAGGTGGCCGCGCCGACCACGATGTCGATCTTCTTCTTTTCCTTGGCAACTTCCTGCACCGCCAGCGCCACCGACGAGGTGGTGAGGTCAGTGATCATGTCGACGCCCTCGGTGTCGTACCATTTGCGGGCGATGGTCGAGGCGAGGTCCGGCTTGTTCTGATGGTCGGCGGTGACCAGTTCGATTTTCTGGCCGAGCACTTCGCCGCCGAAATCCTCGATCGCCAACTTGGCGGCCTCGATCGAAGTCTTGCCGCCGTAGTCGGCGTAGACGCCGGACTGGTCGTTCAGGATACCGATCTTGACGCCCTGCGCGAGCGCAGGAACCGCCGCGAACAGGCTGCATGTCGCAACCGCCGCCGACCAAACGCCCAACTTCCCGATTCGAGATGCCATATGTTGCCTCCCAGCAAATTTGTTCGGATGAATCAATCAATGGAAGCCACGCGGTGTGTGAGGCTTCCCCATCATGTCGGCTTTAACAAACCCAGCTATGCGAGTCACGGCTACCGGCCTTCGACCTTCGGCTGGGTTATGCACATCGGATGCGCAAATTTGCGGTAGCGACCGTCTTTTGGGACTCGCACGCCGCTTCGTTGCAGTGCAGCGGAGAAGAACCGGAAGCCGGCTCTTTCTTGGCGGACTCCGGCTTGCGGCAGACGGCCGATCTGGTCGTGGAGCCGCAGCTGTTGGACACCGTCGGAAGCAGCGCCGCGTCTCGATCATGAACAGCGCAACGCTCGACCGATCGCACCCTACAGTGAAAAGCGCTGCGCGATCCCTTTGATCCAGGATGCGCGCTGCACCGCAGCTCCCGCGATGACGCCGGAAAGACTTCCCGAGCGGAGAACCTGATAGATCGGCGATTTTTGTGCACCGAACTGAGTTTTATAAGGCTCATCGCCAATCGTGAAATCAAGCTCGCGATCGCCGACGCTGATGCCGTGCTTCGCAATCATCTCGAAGGTCAGGGAGCCGAGCGACTGGCTCTTGTAGCCGTCGTGATCGAATCCCGTGAGGATGATCAGAAGCGAGTCCTTGTGGGTGAGACACATGGCTCCCGCGATAGGCACGCCTTCCATCAACACGCCGTAGACGCGGCTCAGCGTCGAGTGCGCGTGGGTTGCGATGCCGAGATAGAAATCGAAATACACCTGATCCTGCAGCAGGTCTCCGGTATCGAAGCGTTGCCGGCGATATTCGCGCATCTTCACGAATGTCGCTTCGATGGTCGCGGCGTCGGTCAGGCGATGAAGCGCCACCTGCCCCCTGCGATGCAATTGCCGGGATTTTTTGTCCAGCTCTTTGCAGTACGAAACCGAAAGGTGGTCCGATCGCCAGGTGGGAAAATCGGTGGCGAGTGGCACCGCATAGGCGCCCATCGACATTATCAAACAGTCCGTCGCGCCTAACAGTTTCTGCACTGCCGTCGAGGGCGAGCGCAGCTTCCGAATCCGCAACATATCGAACGGCTTCAAAACGGTGCCGATTCGCTTGCAGACGAACGCATCGGCAGCGAGCATCTCGATGATCGCATCACTGGCGATCGGCGCCACATAGTCAGACACGCCAAGGTCTGCGAACTCGATGGTGCGCAGTCCATGATGTCGTCGGCGCACCAGCGGCAATACCATGACGAGACGGTTATCTGCCGCGCTCCGGACCGTCACGATGAGAGGGTCGACCTTCAATTGCGGGACGAGCTTATGATAGATGGCGTCGAGCCATAGCGGATGCTGAAACGCGGTTGCGGACGATCCGGCGAATAGAATTGCGTATTCTTCCGACAGGAAATCGAATCGCGGCGTAACGTCTACCGTGAACGCAGATGACGACCGGATATCGTTTTTCATTGGGGCCCGGACCGATCAGATCCAATTTCGTCGAAGAAGAGGGATGACTTGGAGAGCGAACGTTCGAGTTCTCCGCCATGGCGCGGCGTTATCGCCGTGATATTCTTTCGCGCCACGCCGCGATAAACGGAGCCTTTGAAATCTATCGCCTGAAGTTGGCCGAGCTGATCGAAACTGTGCAGTCCGTCCGTCGACAACTCGGTTCGACCGTCCCAGTCGGCTATTTTCCGTTCGCTGAAGCCTGTCGGCGTCAATTCGGTGATTTCAAACCAGACGATGCCGGCCCCGTAGGTTCGATCGCAATTCTGTGCGGGCCGAAACAGGCGTCCGCCTTGTCGGATGATGCGGCCGGCGGGCCGCGCAAACCGGCTGTCCGACTTCACCGGGTTGGCGCGATGCGGTTTCCATTCGCCGTCAAGCGTCTCGCTGTAGTAGATGGACAGTTCGTCCTGCGTCGAGGTGCCAAACCAATCGGCGGTCACGAAGAGCCACCACAGGCCGCCGTGAAACAAAACCGTCGCGTCGGAGAATGCGGCGCCTTCCATCAGGACCTTGCTCAACTCCCATTTCCAGGGAAATTCGATCGCCCGGTAGAGTTCGATCGTGCGGTTCTCGCCCGTCTCCGGGATCATCCAGAATTCGCCGTGGTGTTCGAACACGAACGGATAGGACAGGTGATAGGGCCGTTTGAGCACCGCCGCCGGCGCAGCCACAAGGCGGCCGTCGACCACCTCGGCGGCCGAGATGAAACCCCTTCGGTCCGCGTAGGGGTATTCTTCGACAAACAAGAACGTCCGGCCGTTTGCCTGATACAGGAACGGATCAGCGTAAAATCGATCGCCATCGTCCTCGATGACATTAAAAGAGCGCGCACCGTCGCGCAGCGCCACCTGCCAATGTTCCTCGTGCCGGAATGGCTTCATGATCAGGTTCGACGCTTTATGCGCGATCATGCGGAAAATGAACTCGGCCAGCGTTGCGCTGGTCGGCGTGGTAACCGCAGTTGTCTCGTTTGCGAACCGGCCGTCGGCGGAAGACAACGTGCGATCGATCAGCGACAGGCAACGCGAGAACGAATCCTGAAGCCCGCGCCCGATCGAAAATTTGTCTTCGATCGCCAATCTCGATGTCGCAAGCGTTCGATTCTGGTCCGGGCAATGCACGGCAAGGGACGGAGCCTTCCGCGACAGCAACCGCTTGATAAGGGCGCTGCTGTCCAAGGCGTCGCCGTATCGAAGTTCGAATGCGCCGGAATAGGGTTGGGGGCGCTCAGACAGGTTGATGACGACGGTGTCCACGGCGTTGTCCAGATCGGTGACCGGACGCCAGGCTTCATCCGGAGCGATCGGTTTTGCCAACTTTCCGCCGGGGAATATCAATTGCTCGAATCTCAGCCAAAGCCGCTCTGCGCGCCCGTATGGCGCGGCGCGATCATCGAGAAACACGGCGACATCGTAGGTCTTCCGAAGATGCAGCAGCAACTGATGATGCCATTCCCAGAGCCGGTGCCTTGGCAGAATGATGGCAAGACGCGCTCTCTCGTCCCGTCGTGATGCGGGGCGATGTTCGTCGCCAGAAGCACGCGGCTTCTGAGGTCGAAACGATGGCTTCTCACTCATCGGCAAATCTGAGGTGCACCAATCCGCGGATATCACGTCCCGATCTCTGATACTGCGCCGGTCAAACGCTGATCCCAAATCCTGATCGAGTATATTCGATTGTGGCCGCGGCCGTCCCGGAATTCGAAAATTAAGGTTGAGGGCCGGAGCCGAGGGCAATGCGGCGGTGAGGTCGCGGACGCATCCCGGATCGTCGGTTTCCGCCATATCAATCCCGGTCGTCACGCCGATCGCTCCGATGTTCTTCCCGCGTGAAGCGATACGATCGCCATGAGAATCCAGGTCTCCGGCCGGCGAAACGGATCGTTGCTCATTCCGCCGAGGATCAGGCTGAAAATGCTGCCAAGCAGCGCGACATTCAGAAAGTTTAATGGTGAATCCCGCCGCAGCCGTGCCGCCGCCTGCGAGATCCGAAAGATCGCGACGACCCAAAAGCTGTACCAGATCATCAAGCCGGGCATTCCGAGTTCAGCGCCCAGCCGCCCTGCAACGTTGAACGTTGGCGGCAGATCGTCAAACGTCTCGAACCAATTGACGACCTCATAGCTGTCCCAGGCCCATGATGGCAGAACCGGATAGGCGTGAAAGCCGAATTGTCCGAACCCGACGCCGAAGACCGGATTGTTGGCGAAGATCGACATCTGTGCGCTGAACAAGGCCAGTCGCGATGTTGTCGAGACGTCGCTCGCAGCCAGCGTGGCATCGACGTTCTGCAAAGCAAACCAGGGGACAAACACGATCGCCGCGAACACGGGAATGACGGCGAGCAGCGCAAGCGCGCCGAGCCGCATACCACGCATCAGCAGCCAATAGAGCAGCTCGGCGAAAATCAATCCGCCAAGCATCAACAGGCCGGTCCGCGAGTTGCTGAGCAACAGCATGATCACGGCGAGCAGCAGCGGCAATCCCGCCAGGATCGGTGCGCTGAGCAGCGAATGGTTCTTCGCCCGCAGCCGGTACGCGAACAAGGCCCACGGGCACGCGAAGCCGCAGAAGTACGAAAGGTCAGGGGCCTCGAAGGCAAGACTGATCAAGCGGCCGGGTGCACGTCCTTTTTCGTGCTCGGCGGTGTGCAACAGCCCCGTCGTGATTTTATAAAGAAGCTCGCCCGCCGACGAGAACCACGACAAGATCTCCGGTATCGCGAAAATCGCGCAGGCGATGATGGCGGCGATCAGCGGATTCACGAACAATCTTTCGACGTCGCTCACGCGTTGAAACGATCTTGTGCAGACGATCGCGCTCGCTATGCCGAAAATCAGAACGACGGATGATGTCGCGAATTTATTGAACCCGCTTCGGCCGTGAAAAGTGGAGGTCAGAATTCCCTCGACATTGGTGGCGGCGGTCGCAAGGAGCCAGATCAGCAGGCAGGTCGCAAAAATGAAAAGAGACCGCGGGATCAGAATCTTGTCGAACTGCGTCGTCACCGTGAGCGCAATCACCACGGCGAGAACGTAAATAGTCGCCGATCCCCTCAGTTCTCCCAGCGCACCGATGCCGGCGAGGCCGGTGATGGGCAGCAGCATGACCGCAAGCCAGACCAGCCGGTCCGACAGGATATCCTGCACGTCCCTCCTTGCACCGATGGTGGCTCCTGTTGTCGTCATCGAAGCAATCGCGCCTTGGCCGGCACCCCGCGTCCGCCCGCACGATCCCAGTATGATTGCGAAAAGCGGGCCCATAACGGGGCCGGCACGAGCAGCGTGACGATCGTGCGGGCTATTCCGACATATGCGGAAGGGCTCGCCGGTTCGAGATGCTTCAACTGGATGCGGAGACGCGACCGCAACTGCGCGCTGCGGTTCTTGCTGCTGATGCTGCCCGAGTTCTTCTCATAGATCACCAGAACGTCGTCGAGGCAGTCGATGTTTCCCTCTTTGTAAACGCGCAGCATGAACTCGTAGTCTTCGGCGTGCGGATAGTCCGTCGAGTATCCGCCCAGTTTCTGGATGCTGGACGTCCGAAAGAAGAATGTCGGATGCTTGAAGGCGGCATTGTCGCGCAGCTTGCGCCCGATCGCGGCTCTGCCGCCGGATGTTCCCTCGAAGAACAGGTGGTTGCCGTGTTCATCCACGATGTCCGCGAAAGCGCCGAGCAGATCCGTGCTCGGATGCGCGTCCATGTAAGCTTCCTGCTTCGCGATGCGGTTCTGCGCGCAGATATCGCCGCAATCCATGCGCGCCACAAACTCGTAGCCGTTTTTGACAATGTACTCGAGGCCGTGGTTGAGAGCCGCCGTGATGCCTTGATTACGATCGAGGCGAAGCAGAATGATGCCGGCGTGTGGCGCGAGTATCTCGCTGACAGGTGCACGCGAACCGTCGTCGATAATGACGATGTCGGCGTCTGCAGTTTGCGCCAATAGCGAGTTGACGGTTCGCGCCAGATCCTCACGGGTCGGATTGTAGGCCGGCATCAGAAAGGCAGTTCGTCGCTTCATCTTCTTGATTGCTCCGTCGCGATATCGCAGTCGTGCGGCATCCCGTGAGATGCCGATCCATGACGGGAAACGTAGGGCTACGTTAGAGATATCGTAGCCTCTTATACGTTAAATCCTTCGGAATCTCGGAGCGATGCCAACTGTGGTGAATCGATGGGTCGTATAGAAAGTTTGTTAACTGCGGGGCTCGCGCGTCGAGGACGCATCGCCATTGTCGCGACCCTTTGCGCTTTCCTTGCGCCGCAATCCGCGATCCAGGCACAGCCCTCGATGCAAACAGTCGGTAGCGGTCTCTCGGTTCAGTTTACAGATAATTACCTGCATCTGCCGGATTGGCGTGAACGCCTTAACCTTGCGCATACCGTCGGCGCGAAGATCGTTCGCATCGATCTCAACTGGCCATGGATCGAGAAACGGCCGGGCCTCTATGATTGGTCGCTTTACGATGCCTATGCGGCGGAGCTGGAGAAGCTCCGCTTGCGGCCGCTCTTCATTCTGAACCGGCCCAATCCGCTGCATGGTACGCTCTACGATGCGGTCGTCGACGGTGCGCGCCATCAAGGCGTCGGGCCGCCCGCGACGCCTTCGCAGATCGCGGCCTTCACCCGATGGGCGACGGCGGCGGCAGAGCGCTATCGGGACCTGAATCCGATCTGGGAGATTTGGAACGAGCCTGATCAGGAAGGCTTTTGGCCGCCGAAGCCCGATCCCCGCAGCTATGTCACTCTCGCCCGCGAAACATGCGTCGCGATCAAGCGACGCGTTCCGAACGCGTTCGTGGTCGGTCCCGCCGCGGCTCAGATGCCTACGATCTGGCGCCCGGAAAAACCGCTGATTCAGGCGCTGCTGAGCGACAAGGAGCTTCTGACGTGCCTTGATGCGCTCAGCCTGCACACGCATCGTTTCGGCCAGACACCCGAGACCGTTTCGCGCGACTACGACGTTCTGCGCAAAAACTATCTTGTTGCGTGGCCGCGATCGGTCCCGCGCAAACCGATCATCGACACCGAATGGGGCGACTCGGTTTATCGCCTCGGTATCTCGGAAGACACGCAAGCGCTTTGGCTTCCTCGCATGTTCCTGACCAATCTGATGGAACGGATCGACCTGACCAACTGGTATTGTCTGATGGACACCGGTGATGACGACGGCGAGATGGAGGATCGTTTCGGGTTGGTCCGTGCCGACGGAACGACGCGTCCGTCGTTTCAAGCTTACCTGACTTTGTCGCGTGAACTCGGGGGAATGTCACTGCGGGAGACGGTCGCGCGCTTTGACTCGGCGAGTGCACGAGGTGTCACGATCCTGCGATTTTGCGATGAAGCAGAGCAGCAATGCAAACTTGCTACGTGGACCACGGAAGCCGACGGGCCGTCGCAAAAAATCGCTGTACCAGGCTGGCGCAGGTCCGGTCCGACGATCGACTACCTCGGTCGGGAGGATGTCTCACAACCGAACACAAATGGTATTCTGGAAGTGCTGCCGAAGACGTCCGTCAGCTATATCCCGATAACTGTAGCACGCTGAAACAGCAGTGTTTTTAGGCGCTTTCGCGTTCACCTTGTTTTGCTTTTGCCGCCCACTTTCGATGCAGACACGTTAAGTGTCGGACGCATGCGAATTTCGAATTTGCGGCGGGGCGACCTTCAGAAATGCTCCACCCTATCAGTTTGTAGCGAGAGCATTATGAAAGTCCTTCATGTCTGCGAAAGCCTGATTGGCGGCCCGGCCTCGTATCTCGAGGAAATACTGCCGTATCAAACACAGCAGTTCGGAGCGGATAATGTCGTGGTGTTGGCGCCCGCAAACCAGCGCAGTGCAATCGCATCGTCGATCAATTGTGTGGTCGAAACCTATGAGCGGGCGGGTCGCGACGTCCGCTCGATTCTGGCGCTTGCTTTGGCCATTCGCGCGGCGATCAAGCTGCACGATCCCGACATCGTCCATCTACACTCCAGCTTTGCCGGAGCCGTCGGACGCTTGATCATTCGCAACTCGCGTTCGCGGGCTCGCGTTGTGTATTGCGCGCATTGCTGGGCCTTCGATCGCCCCCGGCAGACCATTGCGACCCGCCTCTACGCGATGCTTGAGCGTAAGCTCAGCGGTCGCGCCGACGCGATCGTGAATATCTCGGCGCATGAAGGGCCGCTTCTTCGAAAGGCCGGTATCCCGCTCGACAACACCAGACTGGTTGTGAGCGGCATGAAGGACGTCGCATCGCCTCCCGATACCGATGCGCTGCCGGCAACCGGTCCGATGCGCCTGCTTTTCGTCGGACGGTTCGATTCGCAGAAAGGCATCGACCTTCTGCTGCAGGATTTCGCGCACCTCGAACCGGGACGTGCAACTCTGGATCTGGTTGGCGCGAAGATCGTCGACAACCGCGATCTGACGATACCTCCTGACGTCAAGCTGATGGGTTGGGTGCCGCGCGAAACCTTGACGACGATGTTTGAGAAGTTTGATGCCGTCGTCATGCCGTCGCGCTGGGAAGGCATGCCCTTGCTTGCTATCGAGGTACTTCGCGCCGGACGCCCCTTGCTGTGCAGCGATCACGGCGCCTTTCCGTATTTCATCGAAAGCGGGGTCAACGGTGTTCTGATGGACATCAGCACGCCCGGGTTTCTCGACCGCGCTCTGACGGCGCTCGAGAATGCCGACCGTTCGGCGATGAATGCAGCGGCGCGCGAGACTTTCGTGGCGACGTTCCGCGGAGAGCGGATGAATCGCGACCTGATCGGCCTGTACGGCAGCCTCGTTGGGAAGGCGCGGCAAGCGAAGATGGCGCCGGCAATTCACATCGACCCGAAAGATCTGGAGCAGATTGCCGGCCGGAGAGCAGTCGAGAAGGCCGCTCAATAATGTCCCGGATTGGCGATTGTCCTTACCGACGTTCCGGCCCGGCACGATACGTTTGGCTTATCGCGTCTGGCGAAGGGTAATTCGTTGCTCGTCGGCATGACATTGGACACGGTGCGAAGCAGCCGTACCTTGACGTCGCTGACGATCATGGGGCTACGCGGACTCACGTTAGTTGCAAAGTTCGCGCTGACGCTCTTTATCGCGAAGTTTATCGGCCTCGATACGTTGGGCGTTTACGGCCTCGTTGCCGGCGCCGCGGTGATCTTTCCAATCATTGCCGGCTTTGGCCTGATCCGGATCGTGAGCCGCAATGCGGTTACGCAGCAACTCGATGAAGTCACGCGCGTGCTCCGTCTCTATTGGGGGGTCCAGGCGGCGATCTATGGGTTTATCAGCTTCATCAGCCTCGGGATCAGCATCTATCTCCATCAGTTGGTTCTCGCTTCGATTGTCCTTGCCATCGTGTTTCTCGAGCACGTGAACGGTGATCTGTTCGTCCTGCTGAATCATCTTCTGCGGCCATGCCTGGCGAATGTGCTGATGTTCTTCCGCTCCGCGGCGTGGATCTGCGCCTATATGACGCTGGCGCTTATCTTCCCCTCACTTTGCGATCTGAACGTCCTGCTCACATTCTGGATCGGCGGGGGGCTGCTGGCGATTGCCGGCTTCATTCTGGCGACGCGCGACTGGCCATGGCTGAGCGCTGCGTCAGGCGCCGGACGCCGGGGATGGTTCCTGCAGTACTTCAAGACATCCCGAATTCTGTACGCAAACGACATCGTCAATACGGTGGCGCAGTACACCGACCGCTATCTGGTCAGCCTGTTCATGGGGCTGAAATTCACCGGCGTCTATGTGTTGTTCTGGTCGATCGGAAATGCTCTGAGCAACCTTGTCGACACCGGTATTATTCAGGTGTCCGGACCAAAGCTTATCAACGCGCATGTGCGCCAGGATCGTTCTTACTGGGCGGTCTTCCGGTTTATGCTGGTTCAGGCGGTGGCGATTTCGATCGTGCTGGCGATCGCCACTGCTGTGCTTGTCAAAATCGCGCTTCCTTACCTGGACCGCCCATTCGTGGCGGATTGGATGCCGGTGCTGTGGCTGGTGCTGCTGGGCTTCGTGCTTCGCATGGCCTATGAGGTCCAGGGCACCGTTTTCTACAGTCACTACAAGGATTCGTTCACGCTTTTGAGCGGATTATTCGTCATAGTGCTATCAATTCTCGCGAACGTGATCCTAATTCCGCCTTTCGCGCTCGACGGCGCGGCGAGCGCGATCATTATCTCCTATGGCGCTGGAATAATCGCCCGCTATGTCATGATAACGAGTCACATTCGATGATTGCACCAGCCTGTATTCCCGTGTCGCGGCTGGTCGCCGACGAAGCGCGACCCGACGTCGCACTGTTTCTTCCAACGCTTTACAGCGGGGGAGCGGAGCGCGTGCAGATCAATCTGGCAAAGCACTTTCTTGATCGCGGGCTTCAGGTCGACCTTGTCGTGTGCAAGTACTTTGGTTCCCTGAAGGACAAAGTGCCGAACGGCGTTCGGCTGATCAGCCTTGACGCCTCCAAGGTGATGTTCAGCTTGCCGGCCTATTTGCGGTATCTGCGGATCGCGCGCCCGCCGATTGTCCTGAGTTCGGTCGAGAACGCCAACATCATCTCATGCCTCGGGAAGATGTTTGGTTCTCATCGCCATCGGCTTCTCGTCCGCCTCGACAATTCGCTGTCCGAACCGGGGATCCTGCCGTTGCAGATGCATCGCTGGCCGGTGATGATGGCCATCGCCTCGACGTTCCACGCCGCCGATGGGTTCGTCGCGGTATCACGGGGATTGAAAGAGCAACTCCGCCGTGTTCCTGGCCTCGGCAGGAAGCCGATCCACCACATCTATAATCCGATCATCGACAAGGAGTTTGATGCGCAGGCACCGCTCTCGCCGGAATTGCCGTCCTCGATCGGACCGAAGGACCCGTTCGTGCTCGCGGTCGGCCGGTTGCACAAGCAGAAGGGATATCGGCACCTGCTCATGGCCTTTGCCCGTATCGTCAAGCAACGGTCTGCGCACCTCGTCATTCTGGGGGAAGGCGACGAGCGCGCCGAATTGCAGGGGTTGGCAGATACACTCGGCATTGCCTCGCGCGTTCATTTCCTCGGGTACCGGTCCAACGCGCTCGCCTATATGCGGCAGGCCGCCGTCTTTGTGCTGTCGTCGCACGCCGAGGGCTTCGGCAATGTCATCGTGGAAGCTCTCGCATGCGGAACGCCCGTGATCAGCACGGACTGTCCCCATGGTCCTCGGGAGATTTTGGCGGATGGCCGCTACGGCACGCTCGTCCCGGTCGGCGACGTCGATGCGCTGGCCGATGCAATGGCTGCAAAGCTGGATCAGCCCAAGCCTCCGTTGTCGAACGAGTTGAAAGAGCATCTTCAGCTCTTCTCGATCGAAGTTATCGGCAAGCAGTATCTCGAAACGCTCGACCTCTTTTCCTCCATGACATCGCAAACCGAGCTGGCGAAAGCCACCGTCGCCTAATGGTTGCTCACATGGCCCCTGCCGATCGCGAAACAACATCCACACCCGGTATGCCCAAGAGCGCGCACATCGCGATTATTGGCGCAGGTCTTAGCGGTTCTCTTGCGGCCGTGGTGTTGGCGCGGGCAGGCCATCGGATCACGCTGATCGACAAGCATGCGATCTGCCCCAAGCAGTTTCGTGTTGAAAAGATTGCGGGCCGTCAGATCGACCTCATGCGAAAGCTTGGCCTTTTGGGCCCGGTTGCCGATGAGGCAACGCTGTTTCGCGACATTCTGAATGTGCGTGCGGGCCGCGTCGTCGATCGCACCCAGGCTCCGCATTTAGGCATCCTTTACGAGGACATCGTGCGCATCGTTCGCGCGCAGCTGCCGCCGTTCGTTGATTTTCTGATCGACGACGTTCGGGATATCGAGACAGGCCCACAGACGCAGAACGTATCCCTTGCGAACCACGGTCCGATTACAGCCGATCTCGTCATCATGGCGACGGGGATGGCGGATTCGCTCCGGCACAAGGTCGGCATCGGGCGTCGGGTCATAACCGAAAAGCAATCGATATCGTTCGGCTTTACCCTCACGCCGCGAACGGAGCGGGCCTCCGCATTTCAAGCGATCACTTACTACGGCGCCGGGGCTTCAAACCGGATCGACTATCTGAACATCTTTCCGATCGCCGGGCTTCAGCGCGCGAACCTTTTCACTTTTCTCGATCAGGATGACCCGTGGATTCGCGAACTCCGCCGGGACCCGATGACAGAACTGCACAATGCCTTGCCCGGCCTCGCCGATTTCGTCGGCAAGATGGAGCCGATTGATCGGGTCCAGAGCTGGGTCATGAATCTGTCCGTTGCCGAAAGCGTCGATCAGGACGGCATCGTTCTCATCGGTGACGCGTTCCAGACGTCGTGCCCCGCGGCCGGAACGGGCGTCACGCGGCTGCTGACGGATATCGACAGGCTTTGCAACGTTCTGATCCCGCGATGGGTCGAGACACCCGGGATGGGAAAGGAAAAGATCAAGCAATTCTATTCCGACCCGGTCAAGCAGGCGACCGACAGCGAGGCCCTGCATATGGCGGGATATCGGCGTTCGTTCACGATCGATCGCAGCTTGCGATGGCAGTTTCATCGCCAGCAGCATTTTGCGCGTCGCCGTATCGCCGGTTACTTCAATCAGACGACAAGAGCGCGCCCGCTCGCGGTGCCAAATCAGGCGGAGGCCGGCTGACGCAGAATCACGCGGCCATCGCGTGCGATGTCGGGTCGATCGATATCGCCTTGGCCTTGATCTGGCGATGGCGCAACAGGTCGATCAGCAGGGACACGTCGGACGGTCGGTCGTCGTCGGACGGTTCGAGGAAGATGACCTCGTCCGCCATGGCATAAAGACCAAGCTCCGATCGCATCGCGGCGAGTTCGCCGCCGTCGATGATAATACGGCCTAGTCCGCGCGCCTGACGCAATGCGACCAGAAGGGCATGTCGCATCTGCTGATCAAATGGAGCCAAAGGCGCGACGCCGACAGGAACGATCTCTATCCCGGTCTTTCCCACCGCATGCGCAGCTTCACGAATGGAAGCGCGGCCCGCCAGAATATCGCGAACGCCGATAGACCGATCGAATTGTAGGAGTGACGATACCGGATTGTCCTTCAGGTCGGCGTCGATGACGACGGCTTTCTGCCCGCGCTCGTCGACGGCACGTGCAAGCTCCAACGCGACCAGCTTCAATGCTTCGTCATGCTGGCCTCGCACAAGCAGGATGGAATGATCTGCCGGCGCCGCCAGCAGTTCCGCCGTCAGGCGGGACAGTTGCTCCCGGCGTCGGGCGGCTGGAACCGGCGCCGTTTGCGGCGGCGGTTCTTCCACGTTGTCGGTCCCGGCATTTGGCTTCGGCGGCATTCCGCTAAGCCGCTCCAGAGCGCCGCGCAGGAACGCCAGCATGATGCCGAGGAATATCCCCCCGAACAGCGCTCCACCGATGAGAGGGATCGTCCGCGGCCAACTCTTCCGGTCGGGAAGAATCGCACGGGAAATCAGCCGGATGTTCGTGTTGTTGATGGCTTGCTCCTCGGTCGCGGCTTTGGCTTTCGCCAAATAGGTTTCATACACCGTGCGGTCGGAGTTTGCCTTGAGTTCGAGTTCACGCAGTTGAACCATGGCTTTTTCATTGGTCTGCGTGAGCGCCTTCAGTGAGGCGAAGCGTGCCTGAAGGCTTTGGACATTGATGCGCTCGCTGGTCGCGACGTTGCGCACGGCCTGAGCGATGCGCTTGACCTCGTTCTTGATCGCGGTCTGGACATCGCGCACCTGCGCCCGAGCCTGCTGCAAGGCGGGATGGTTGGGGCCGAGGACCCGCGCGAGTTGGACTTCGGCACGCGAAGCCTCGACCGCGCTCGCCCGCAACTGCACGATGGTATTCGATTGGATCGCTTCGGGTAGGGACTCAAGCGGAGTACCACCCGACTCGATCGATTCAACGAGTTTGACGCGCGCCTGCGCTTCGTTCAGCCTTGCTTGCGCGTTGCTCAACTGGGTATTGGCTTCGGTCAGCTCTTGATCGGTGACCAGTCTGTCGCGCGAGCCCACCAGGTTGTGGGCTGCCTTGTAGGCTGCGACAGCCTGTTCCGAATGGCTCACGGCACTGCGCATTCTTTCCAGTTGCGACCGGATCGCGTCGGAAAGCCGCCGGTTGAAGTTGGCGTTGGCGCTGGCTTGTTCTTCGAGGAATGCGTTGGCGACCGCATTTGCAAGGTCCGCCGCCCGTTGCGGCTCACGGGCCGAAACGGAAATATCGATCACATAAGAACGCTCATTCCGCTTGGTCGACGTCGCCAGACGTAAACCGCGCAACGCGGCCAGATGCGGGTTATCGTCTCCTCCGAAGCCGAGCGCTGCCTTGATGCCCGCGATCAGGCTGCCACGCCCGTTGAACTCCGGGTCCTTGGACAGGTCCATCTGGTCGACGACCCGCGACAACACCTTGCCGGACGTGATGATCTTCAACTGGCTTTAAACCAGCAGAAGGCCGTCTCCCGGCACGCTGCTTTTCTCGCCCGGGTCCTCCTTGGGAGTCGGACGATCGCGCGGATCGACATAGACTTCGGCGGTCGACGTGTAAGTCGGCTGCACGGTGGCCAGGTAGCCGGCTGCGAGCGCAACGCAAGCGATCGTCGTCCCGAAAATCCACGCCTTGTGCCGAACGAGCGTGCTGGCCAGATCGCGGAGACTGACGCCGTCCGATGCCTGAGCCGCGGCCGGCGCGATGTCGTCTACGCTTTTGGCGTCCCCCTCCTGTTCAAGCGACATAACGAGAACCCAACTCGAGCGACACCACGAGACCAAACTGCAATCGCTCGCAAGGTAAAGATCTACGGTTAATTTTGAATTGACGTGGGGGGCTTCACGCCCTGCCGCGGGCTGTCACGGATGTTACCATACTAACTGGCGGTAAAGCCCCGGATCGAAACCCGACCTTATCTCACGTCCATAACCTGAATTTGATTCCGTAAGGTGACTGAAATCGATTCCGGCGTCTCAATCAATGTCGTGTGTCGGTAAGGTCGGCGTAACGCTAGTCCGCGGGAATAATGATCGACCTAGACTCCGGCTTTCACGATCAATATGACAGCGGAATGCTTCATTTGACTGAAGTTTGCCGAGCCATGAATCTCCTACGCAGATATAAGGTGTTCGCATGAACGATCGCCCCGCGGTTCTGGTCACCGGTGGCGCCGGCTATATCGGGTCGCATTGCTGCAGGGCGTTGGTTTCGGCCGGTTACCAGCCTGTCGTCTACGACAATTTTTCGACGGGGCATCGCAGCTTCGTCGCGGGTCCGCTGGTCGAGGGGCATCTGCACGATCGCGACGCGCTGGCGTCGGCGTTCCGGCAATATCCGATTGTCGCGGTGATGCACTTTGCCGCCGCGAGTCTGGTCGGCGAGTCGATGGTCGATCCGCATAAGTACTACGCTAACAACGTTGGTGGTACGATCGCGCTGCTCGATGCGATGCGTGCGGCGGGTTGCAACAAGCTGGTGTTCTCAAGCACCGGCGCAGTCTACGGCAATGCCGACAGCAAGGCGCTGCCAGAGACCTATCCGTGCCAGCCGATCAATCCTTATGGGCGTTCGAAGTTGATGATCGAGCACATGCTTGACGATCATCGCCGCGCCTACGGGTTCGGCGCGTTCTGCCTGCGTTACTTCAATGCCAGCGGCGCGGACGCGTCCGGTGCCATCGGCGAACTGCGCGATCCGGAGACGCATCTGATTCCGCGCGCGATGATGGCGCTGCAAGGGCACGTCCCCGACTTCGCGGTGTTCGGCGACGACTACGACACGCCGGACGGCACGGCGATCCGCGATTACATTCACGTCACCGATCTGGCGGCCGCGCATGTGAAGGCGTTGACGTTGCTGCTCGCGGGCCAGGCCGGCGGCAGTTTCAACCTCGGCACCGGGCACGGGTTTTCGGTCAAGGAGATATTAGCTGCGATCGCGACCGTGACGGGGCGCGAGGTGCCGCACCGGATCGAGCCGCGTCGGGTGGGCGATCCGACTTACCTCGTTGCCGATCCGTTGGCGGCGCGGGACGTGCTCGACTTCAGGCCGTCACATTCCGACCTGACCACCATCGTGAGATCCGCCTGGGCGTGGCACCAGCACGCCCATCCGCGGAAGTTGGCGGGCTAACCGGCTGGCGAAGCGCGTCCGCTTATCTTTTCTTTGGTTAAAGTGCCACGAAGCGTCATTGCCGGGCTTAACCCGGCAATCCATCATTAATTTTCAAGAAGATGGATGCGCGGATCAACTCCGCGCATAACGGCGGTTGTTTCCGTTAAAAGCAGCGTGATCTCAGCGCTGCTTCGGCTGCTGGCGGCGGCGGTCGGCGGCGGGCTGGTAGGCGATGCGCGAATGATGCGCGCAATAGGGCAGGCCGGTCAGTGATTTGCCGCCGCAGAAGAAGAATTCCGGATTGCTGGGATCGCCCACCGGCCAGTGACAGGTGCTCTCGTTGAGCTCCAGCAGCGTCAGCCGCTGGCTCATCGGCACCACGTTGTCATGCGCGATCGGGTCCACCTCGACTTCGACCTCGAAGGCGTGGGCCAGCGCGGTGTTGCCGCGCGACACCGGGCGCGACACCCGCATCATCTGCTGCGCCGGGCGCACCTTGCGCGGACGTGGCGCCGCCGATGACGGCGTCTTGGCGCGCCCCGACAGACCCAGCCGGTGCACTTTGCCGATCACGGCATTGCGGGTCACATTGCCGAGTTCCGCCGCGATCTGGCTGGCGGAGAGGCCGGCTTCCCAGAGTTTCTTGAGTTGCTCGACGCGATCGTCGGACCAGGTCAATACTGTCATCGCACTGTTTCCTTCGTATCGCGCGACGCCCCGGAGGAAGCCGCGCTGCGACGTCTTTCGTTCGAAATCCCTGCGGTTAGAATCCCTTAGCCCTCGCCGAACGCATGATGCGCACCGGACGTTTACGTCGAACTCAGGACTAAAGCTGAATCAAAACTGCCGCACGAGATGTCGTACTCGATAGCCAAAACGCTACAATATGCGGCGACTCACGCGCAAGAGTCGCGCCCGATGCGTCCACATCTTCCGTAGAGTCAATCGACAAAATCAGCTTTTTCTGCGATGAGCTGCGGCAGTTGCGCATCACTGCGTTAAGTCAAAAGTGGCCGCCGGGGTTCCGAAAACCCGCTTTTGGCGGCGCATGCGAGGTTGACAGCGATCAAACCCATCCTAGAATAATCGCATGTGCCGCCTGGAAAGGCGGCACATTTCGTTTTCGGGACAGGGTTTTTACCGCCGCCGCTCCTTTTCGCGCCGCGCCAGTACGGCCCGTCTCTCTATTGTTCGATCTGACCTGTCATGACCAAGAGCGCGCCGTCTCATTTGTTGCCTGTTTTCGCCCGTGCCGATGTCGCCTTCGAGCGCGGCGAAGGCGCCTGGCTGATTGGCACCGATGGCGAGCGCTACCTCGATTTCACCAGCGGCGTTGCGGTCAATGCGCTTGGCCATGCCCATCCGCATCTGGTGGCGGCGTTGCAGGAGCAGGCTACCAAGCTGTGGCACATGTCGAACCTGTTCAAGAGCCCCGACGGCGAACGGCTCGCCGCGCGGCTGTGCGAACAGAGCTTTGCCGACAAG
Organism: Hyphomicrobiales bacterium; assembly: GCA_017305595.1. Classification (GTDB taxonomy): domain Bacteria; phylum Pseudomonadota; class Alphaproteobacteria; order Rhizobiales; family Xanthobacteraceae; genus 62-47. The sequence goes on from JAFKKL010000032.1 coordinate 24,355, forward strand.
GTGTTCTTCTGTAATTCCGGCGCGGAAGCGATGGAGTGCTGCATCAAGGTGGCGCGGCGCTATCACGCGATGAAGGGACACCCCGAGCGCTATCGCATCATCACCTTCGAGGGGGCGTTCCACGGCCGCACCTTGGCGACATTGGCCGCGACCGGCTCCGCGAAATATCTCGAAGGCTTCGGCCCGCCGATGGAAGGTTTCGACCAGGTTCCGCTCGGCGATGTCGCCGCGGTGAAAAAGGCGATCGGCCCGAATACCGCCGCCATCCTGATCGAACCGGTGCAGGGCGAGGGCGGCGTGCGCGCCGCGTCCAATGCCTTCTTCAAGGAACTGCGCCAGCTTTGCGACGACAACGGCCTGTTGCTGATCTTCGACGAGGTGCAGACCGGCATGGGCCGCACCGGCGAACTGTTTGCTTACAAGCGCACTGGCGTCACGCCCGACGTGATGTCGCTGGCCAAGGCATTGGGCGGCGGCTTCCCGATCGGTGCATGTCTTGCGACCGAGGAAGCGGCCTCCGGCATGACGCCGGGTTCGCACGGCTCGACCTTTGGGGGCAATCCGCTGGCGATCGCGGCAGCGAACGCGGTGCTCGACGTGATGCTGAAGCCGGACTTCTTCCCGCATGCGCAGAAGATGTCGCTGCTGCTGAAACAGAAGCTGGCGTCGGTGGTCGATCGTCACCCCGACGTGCTGGCCGACGTGCGCGGCGAGGGCCTCTTGCTCGGCATCAAGGCGGTCGTGCCGGCCGGTGACCTGATCAACGCGTTGCGTGACGAGAGGCTGCTTACGGTTGCGGCCGGTGACAACGTCGTGCGCTTCCTGCCGCCGTTGATCGTCACCGAGGCCGAGCTGGACGAAGCGGTGGTGCGGCTGGAGCGCGCCTGCACGACCCTCTTGGCAGCTGCCAAGCTAGAGGCCGCACGATGAGCAAGTTGCGTCACTTTCTCGATCTCACCGAGATTCCGGCGGAGGAACTGCGCCGGATTCTCGATGCCGGCGCGGCGATCAAGGCCAAGCTCAAGAGCGGCAACGCGGACAAGCCGCTTGCCGGCAAGACCTTAGCGATGATCTTCGACAAGCCATCGACGCGCACGCGCGTGTCGTTCGATGTGGGGATGCGCCAGCTCGGCGGCGAGACCATCATGCTGACCGGTGCGGAGATGCAACTCGGGCGCGGCGAGACCATCGCCGACACCGCGCGGGTGCTGTCGCGCTATGTCGACGCCATCATGATCCGCATCCTCAATCATGAGGCGCTGCAGGAACTGGCGGCGCACGCCACCGTGCCGGTGATCAACGGCCTGACGCGGCGTTCGCATCCGTGCCAGGTGATGGCCGACCTGATGACGTTCGAGGAACATCGCGGCCCGATCAAAGGCCGCACCGTGGCCTGGACCGGCGACGACAACAACGTGCTGGCGTCGTGGGCGCATGCCGCCGAGCGTTTCAAGTTCAAGCTGAACGTCGCGACGCCGCCGCAACTGGCGCCCAACAAGCTCCTGAAGGACTGGATCAAGTCCTCGGGCGCGGACATTACGGTGGGCACCGATCCGGAAGCGGCGGTGCGCGGCGCCGATTGCGTCGTCACCGACACCTGGGTGTCGATGGGCGACAAGGACGGCGAGCACCGCCACAATCTGCTGAAGCCGTATCAGGTCAACGCGCACCTGATGTCGCAGGCGAAACCTGATGCGCTGTTCATGCATTGCCTTCCGGCGCATCGCGGCGACGAGGTCACCGATGAGGTGATCGACGGGCCGCAATCGGTGGTGTTCGACGAAGCCGAGAATCGCATGCACGCGCAAAAGGGTGTGCTGGCGTGGTGCCTTCACGCGGTGAATTGAGCAACGCATAGAATTGAGCAACGCATAGGAGTGTGCGATGGCAACGTCCGTTCGTCCTTTCCTGATGTTCGAGGGGCGAGCTAACGAAGCGATCGCCTTCTATGTCGGGTTGATCCCGAATAGTGACATTGTCGACGTCACGCGCTACGGCGCCGGCGAGCCGGGTCCGGAAGGAACCGTCAAATTCGCGGTGGTTCGGCTTGCGGGGCAGCAGGTACTGTTCAGCGACAGCTTCGTGTCGCACGGTTTCACTTTCACGCCGTCGCTCTCGCTGTTCGTCGATTGCGAGTCAGAAGCCGATCTCGAACACATCTTCACCGCGCTGTCGGAAGGCGGCGGCGTGCTGATGCCGCTGGGCAATTACGGCTTCAGCCGCCGCTTCGGTTGGGTCAACGACCGTTTCGGCGTGTCATGGCAGCTCAATCTGCCTTGAGATGGTGGGCAGCTCTGCATTCGACCCCCGCCGCGCGGGGTACCAATCCGCCCGGATCATCCCTAGATAGCGCCCCATGACCTCATCGCATTCGCCTGATCCCGCCAAAACCGAAGACTCCCGAACCCGCATCCCGTCGTCCGTTCCGGTCGACGATGCCGTGCTGCCGTTCAGCGTCGACGCCCTCGATCTGCGCGGCCGCCTGACCAAGCTCGGCCCGGCGCTCGACCAGTTGCTGGAGAAGCACGACTATCCGGCGCCGGTCGGCAAGCTGCTCGGCGAAGCCGTGGTGCTGACGGTGCTGCTCGGCTCGTCGCTGAAATTCGACGGCCGCTTCATCCTGCAAACCCAGACCGATGGTCCGGTGTCGCTGATGATCGTCGATTTTCAGGCTCCGGACCGGCTGCGCGCCTACGCCCGTTTCGACGAATCCCGGCTCGCGGACGGACAGGACTCGGCGGCGTTGCTGGGGCGCGGGCATTTGGCCATGACCATCGATCAGGGCGCCAACACCAGCCGCTATCAGGGATTGGTGGCGCTCGAGGGCGGCAATCTCGAAGACGCCGCGCATGAATATTTCCTGCGCTCGGAGCAGATTCCGACGCGCGTGCGGATCGCGGTCGGCGAGGAGTGGCGTGGCGGCGACGGCGACAAGCCGAAGCACCGCTGGCGCGCCGGCGGACTGCTGTTACAGTTCCTGCCCAAGGCACCGGAGCGGGCGCGGCAGGCCGATCTCGATCCGGGCGACGCGCCGGAAGGCAGCACTGCGCATCAAGTAGCCGAGGACGATGCCTGGGTCGAGGGGCAGTCGCTGATCGGGACTGTCGAAGACATCGAACTGATCGACCCGGAACTGTCGGGCGAACGGTTGCTCTATCGATTGTTTCATGAGCGCGGCGTGCGGGTGTTCCCGACGCAATCGGTGCAGGCCAAGTGCTCCTGCTCGCGCGATGCGGTATCCGGTATGCTGTCGCGCTTCGCGCCGCAGGATCG
>JAFKKL010000033.1 GCA_017305595.1 Hyphomicrobiales bacterium
CGAGCGTTGCCGGCGCTTATGCGGCGCGGCGTGCTTCATGCCGAGCATGACACTACGTACCAATGTCGCCATCGCGGCATCGAACTGCGCAACGTCGAGTCCTTCGATGCCGCAGGTCTGTGCCGGCCCGCCGGCATTGTTGAACAGACAATCGATGCGGCCGAATTTTTCCACCGCGTGCGAGATCAGCGCCTTCATTTGCGCTTCGTCGGTCACATCGGTCTGCTTGAACAGGCAACTCGCCCCCAACTTCTTCGCCAGCGCCTCGCCTTCCGCCGCGCGCCGCCCGGCCGCGACCACTTTCGCGCCTTCCGCCACGAAGATTTCGGCGGTGCGCCAGCCGATACCGCTGGTGGCGCCCGTGATCACCGCCACCTTGCCGTCAAGCCGTCCCATATCGTCTCTCCCTGATTGACCTTTGTGTTGCTGGCGTCGATCATAGCGGACGCCGGCACGGCATCAACCAAGCGAAAACGCTGCACAGCCCTGTCGGCACGGGGAGCGAACGCATGACATCACGGAATAAGACGGCTTTCGGCGGCACCATCGGCAAGACAATCGCGGATTCCAAGCCATGGTGGCCGACGCCGGAGCCGCCGCCGCACGGCGCGCCCAACATTCTGGTGGTGCTGTTCGACGATGTCGGCTTCTCGGACTTCGGCTGTTACGGCTCGCCGATCAAGACACCGACCATCGATGCGCTGGCCGCGCAAGGTATGCGCTATACGGGCTTCCACACCACAGCGATGTGCTCGACCACGCGCGCGGCGCTGCTCACCGGCCGCAACCATCATTCGGTCGGCGTCGGCTGCCTCGCCAATTTCGACAGCGGCTATCCGGGCTATCGCGGCAAGATTGCGCGCGAAGCCGGCACGCTGGCCGAGATGCTGAAGGCACATGCCTATCGCAATTACATGGTCGGCAAGTGGCACGTCACGCCGCTGACCGAAAGCGGCGCCACCGGCCCGTTCGACGGCTGGCCGCTGGGCCGCGGGTTCGACCGCTTCTACGGCTTTCTCGATGCCGAGACCGATCAATATGCGCCGGAGCTTGTCGCCGATAATACGCATATCGATCCGCCCGGCACTTATGCCGACGGCTATCACCTCACCGCCGACCTCGTGGATCAATCGATCCGCTTCATCGCCGATCACATGGCGGATCGGCCCGATCTGCCGTGGCTGACATGGCTCGCGTTCGGCGCCTGCCACGCGCCGCATCAGGCGCCGGCAGACATCATCAAAAGCTACGATGCAACGTTCGCCCACGGTTGGGACGTCGAGCGCGAACAGCGCATGGCGCGGCAAAAGGCGATGGGCATCGTGCCGCCCGAAACGAAAATGCCGCCGCGCAACGACGGCGTCAAAGCCTGGGACGCGCATACGCCGGACGAGCAGCGCGTATTTACCCGGCTGCAATCCGCCTTCGCCGGAATGCTCGATCATGCCGACCGGCATCTGGCGCGGCTGATCGCCTTTCTCGACAAGACCGGCGTGCGCGACAACACGCTGATCATCGTGATGTCCGACAACGGCGCCAGCCAGGAAGGCGGCCCGCTCGGCTTCATCAACGCCATGGGGCCATATAACTTCCGCCCCGAGCCGATGCCGGAGAAGCTGCAACGCATCGACGATATCGGCGGCCCCGATACCCACACCAACTTTCCGCATGGCTGGGCGATGGCGTCGAACACGCCGCTGCGCCGCTATAAGCAGAATACACACGGCGGCGGCATCCGCGATCCGTTCGTACTGAGCTGGCCGAAGAAAACTCCGGCGACCGGAGAGTTGCGGCATCAATTCGTTCACGCCAGCGACCTGACGCCGACGCTGCTGGACTTGATCGGGCTTGCCGCACCGGATGCGATCGACGGCGTCGCGCAGATGCCGCTGGAGGGCGAGAGCTTTGCTCGCAGCATCGCGGATGCATCAGTACCATCGCGCGCCAAGCCGCAATATTTCGAGATGTTCGGCCATCGCGGGTTGTGGCACGACGGCTGGAAGGCGGTCGCCTATCATCCGCCCGGCACACCGTTCGACAACGACGTGTGGGAGCTGTTCCATCTCGACCGCGATTTCTCCGAGGTCGACGATCTCGCTGCAAAGGAGCCCGAGCGCCTCGCCGAACTCATCAAGCTATGGTGGCGCGAGGCAGAAGCGCACAACGTGCTGCCGCTCGACGATCGCTTCGGCCCGCGCTTCGCCGAGAATGCCGCGCGCTTTCACGGGCCACGCAAGAACTTCGTGTTTCACGCCGGCATGGGCCACGTCCCCACCGACGTCGCGCCGGACGTGCGCAGCCGCAGCTACGCTATCGAGGCGCATGTCGAGATCGACGATCCCGACGCCGAGGGCGTGCTGATCGCCCATGGCGACGCCACCTCCGGTTACAGCCTTTATATAAAGGCGCGGCGGCTGGTGCATGACCTCAACATCGGAGGTCACCATCACATCGTGACGTCGGAGCGCGAGATCGCGCCGGGTCCGCACCGGCTCGGCGTCCATGTCGAACGCCTGCGGCGTACCACGCCGCCCGCACTCGGCTCGCGAACAGGCGTATCCGAATATCGCCTGACGATCGACGGCGAGCCGGCCGGCGCGATGCAGACCCAACTCGGCTTCCACAATCTGATCTCATGGTCCGGCCTCGACATCGGCCGCGACCGGGGCAGCCCGGTGTCGCATTACGAGGCGCCGTTCGCCTTTTCCGGAAAGCTGTTGCGAGTCGAAGTGACGATGTACGATGACCAGGACCTCAATGGCGACGGTGTCGGGGATGCCGAGATGGCGCGGCAATAGGTATTTTCATGCGGCCGCGGGGCACGACCGTTTGACATTCAAAGCAAAATTTTTCCAACGACGCACCGAACATACGCTCGATTAACTATTTCACTGGATGGTTGCCCGAGGACGTCTTGACTCAGCAGGACGTCCTGCCTTGTGCAGTGGAGTCACCATGCGTCAGTTTCCGGTTCTCGTCGTCGCGGCCGCTGTTGCGACCGTAGCAACCGTCAGTGTTATCGCGGTCACGGCTAAGCATTACCTCGGCTCAACCGCCGTCGAGACGGCCTCGAGCGCGAAGCCGGAACTCACCACCGGCTCCATCGACAAGCGTTGGCCCAAACCGGGCGTCGAGCGCCAAGTCGCGGCCGCCGAGCCCGCGCCGCAGGTCGCTGCTCCAGAAGCCGCGCCAACCCCGCCACCCGCACCCGAAAAGCACGCTGCTGCCGCCAAGCTGGCCTGCAACACTCCGGGCGCCATGGGCGTTTCGCGCACGGTGCAGATCGACACCACCGGCGGCCCCGGCTTCGGCATGTCGCAGTATCGCGACTACGATTTCCTGCAACCCGGTGAAGTAGTGCTGACCTTCGACGACGGTCCCTGGCCGGTGACAACGCCGATGGTGCTTGCGGCGCTGAAGGCCGAGTGCCTGCAAGCGACCTTTTTCAACATCGGCGAACATGCGATGTGGCACCCAAGCGTGCTCAAGCAGGTGATCGCCGCAGGCCATACCGTCGGTACCCACACCTGGTCGCACAAGAACCTCGCGCATAAATCATTCCAGGACGCCAAGGACGAAATCGAGAAGGGCATCAGCGCGGTGTCAATGATGGCCGGAACACCGGTCGCACCGTTCTTCCGCTACCCGCAACTACGGCAGACCCCTGAGCTCAAGGCCTATCTCGCCCAGCGCAACATCGCGGCCTTCTCGATCGACATCGACTCACAGGACTTCAAGGTTAAAAATCCCGACCAGCTCGTCACCTCGATCATGACGCAGCTCAAGAAGAAGCAGAAGGGCATCATCCTGATGCACGACCTGCACAAATGGTCCGCGGCCGCGGTGCCGCAACTGCTCGCGCAGCTCAAGACAAACGGCTACAAGGTGGTTCACCTGCGGCCCAAGGGAACGTTGACCACACTGCCCGAATACGACGAGATGATCGCCAAGCTGGCGCAGCCGGTGCGCTCCAGCAACGCCCGCGATATTTCGGCGGTGGTGCAGACCGTCGACTGACGGCCGGGTATCCTGCCCCCCAGGACGGCGCTTTGACAGCGCGAACCAAGGCATTCCAGTTCGAAACGGCGGCCGAAGGCACCCTTCGGCCGCCGAAACCTTGCGGGGCCCCCGTTGCCCGGCCCGGCCCGATCGGCTAAACAACGCCTCACGCACCCGTAGCTCAGCTGGATAGAGCGTTGCCCTCCGAAGGCAAAGGTCACACGTTCGAATCGTGTCGGGTGCGCCACTTCATTTCGGGTGGAAGTATCCCGGGCTTGGCCTGAGGATCGGCACGCGACTAGCGTGAAAACAACGCCTCGGAACAAAGCCACAAAGCTCTTTCTGTTTCCGCGACACAGAAAAAGACTCCCCTTTGATTATGCATCCTCTCAGCTTGCTGCGAATGCGCCGTCGCTATCGCGGCCCCCCAATCCACAGCCGACCGCAAGACCGTAGCGCGTCGCGGAATCTTCCGGCTAAATGGCGCGAGAAGAAGAAGCTGCCGAACGTATCGGGAGCCTTGAGGGGGATAACAAATGGGCGCGTTGCCGCGGCTCTCCCGGCTGTTGTCGGCGATCGAATGGGGGCTTTCGACCCTCGCAGCCATTGCGATGTTCGCGGTGATGATCACCGTCATGCTCGACGTGACCATGCGCTATGTTTTCGCCGCGCCGCTCGCGTGGTCTTATGACCTCATCTCGCTTTATCTCATGGTCGCCGTGTTCTTCCTCGCGCTTGGCGATACGCTGCATCACCATGGCCACATCGCCATCGATCTCCTGCAGCCGCACATGCCGGTGCGGCTGCGCCATATCGGCGAGACCATCGGCTACGCGCTCACCACGGTTCTCGTCGCGATGATCGCATGGGAAGCCTGGGAGCGGATGGCGACGGCCTACGCCAACAGCGAGGTGACGCCGACGATCATCCAGTGGCCGACCTGGCCGGCTTACTTCTTTGTCGTCGTCGGCTCGCTCTCGCTCATGCTGCGCGCAGCCTATCGCACCATCGGCCACCTTGCTTCCGCTATTGCCGGACATGCGTTGGTTGAGCTTCCGCCACCACCCGAAACCGAACTCTCGGCCGGGGAGACAGCGGCATGACCACCTTGATCGGATGTCTGGTACTGGCCGTGCTGCTGATGCTCGGCACACCGGTCGCGTTCGCCATGGCGATTGCCGGCGCCGTCGGTCTCTACATGATCGGCGGGTTGACGATGGTGCTCGGCATTCTCAAGACAACGGCATTCTCCGTCGCCAATTCCTATGAGATCATCACCATTCCGATGTTCATCCTGATGGCGGAATTCGTCATCCTCTCGGGTGTCGCAGACGATCTGTTCACTGCGGCATCGGCCTGGGTCGGGCGACTGCGCGGTGGCCTCGCGATGGCGACCGCGATTGCCGGAGCGGGCTTCGGCGCCATCTCGGGCTCCAGCACCGCGGCAGCCGCGACATTGGCCTCGACCACCGTACCAGCGATGCTCAAGCAGGGCTATGAGCCGAAGCTCGCAACCGGCGTGGTGGCGATTTCCGGCACGCTGGCGATGCTGATTCCACCGTCCATCGCGCTCATCCTCTATGGCATCATCGCCGATGTCAGCATCAGCGATCTGCTGATCGGCGGCGTCATTCCCGGCATTCTCGTCACTCTCACGATTATTCTGACGGTGGCGTTCCTGGTGTGGCAGGACCCCGACCGCGCGCCGGCCGGACGCTCCTACACGGTGATGGAGAAAATCCGCGCACTGAAGGTGGTCGGCCCACTGCTGATCCTGTTCGCGGCGGTCACCGGTTCGATCTATCTCGGCGTTGCCACGCCGACCGAAGCATCGGGCATCGGCGCATTCGGCGCCATGCTGCTGGCGCTGTGGGAACGCAAGCTGACATTATCGACGCTGCGGGTCGCACTGATCGATGCGACGCGCACGAGCTGCATGATTGTCATGATCATCCTCGGCGCGCACATCTTCGGCTACTTCTTCACACTGACGCAGACGACGCAGGATCTGGTGCGCTTCGTCGGCGATCTTAATACATCGCGCTGGGTCATCATTGCGCTGATCCTGTTCGGCTACATCGTGCTCGGCTTCTTCATGGATCAGATCGCCATCCTGATCCTCACCGTGCCGGTGGTGCTTCCGGTCGTGGTTGCGCTAGGCTTCGACCCGGTGTGGTTCGGCGTCATCGTCATCGTGACGGCCGAAGTCGGCATGGTGACGCCGCCGATGGGCCTCAACGTGTTCGTTGTCGCGCGCTACACGCGACGTCCGCTTGGCGAGATTTTCCGTGGCGTGATGCCGCATGTCATCGCCCACGTCATCGTGATCTTTTTGCTCACGGTGTTTCCATCGATCATCTTGTGGCTGCCATCAACGATGCAGCGCTAATTGTTCGCCTCGCCTTCAAAAACCTAACAGAGAGGAAAACCATGACCGGAAAGCAATTGTCACGTTTTACAGCGTCGGCTGGCGCATTGACCGTCGCGATGCTGTGGAGCGGCGCCACGATGGCGCAAACCGCGCTGCGCGTGGCGGACTCATTTCCGACCGGACATTATATCGCCGAGAATCAGACCAAGCCATGGATGGAGAAGGTGAAAGAACTGACCGGTGGCAAAGTCAGCTTCCAGTATTTTCCTGCCGAGCAGCTCGGCAAAGCGAAGGACCTGCTGTCGCTGACACAAACCGGCGTTGTCGATATCGGCTATGTCGCGCCGTCGTTCGTCGGCGACAAGCTGCCACTTGCAGCAGTTGCCGAACTGCCTGAAGCATTCTCGACATCCTGCCAGGGAACGATGGCGTTCTGGAATATCGCGAAGCCCGGCGGCACGCTCGACAAGACCGAGTTCGCACCGAACGGAATGCGCGCCTTGTTCGTGCTGGTGTTGCCGCCCTACCAGCTCTATATGGCCAAGGACAACATCACCTCGCTCGAGGCCGCGAAGGGCAAGAAGATCCGCACATCAGGCGGCGCCAAGGAACTCGCCGTGCGGGCAATCGGCGCAACGCCGGTGCAGATTCCGACGCCCGAAGTGCGCGAAGCCGTGGCACGCGGCACCGTCGACGGCATGCTGTTCCCACACTCAAGCATCCCACCCTACGATCTGACCAAGCAGGTGAAATACGCGACGATCGGCGAGAACTTCGGTTCCTTCATCGTCACTTACATGATCAGCAACAACAAGTGGAACGCGTTGCCGGCGGACGTCAAGAAAGCGATGGACGAAGCCGGCGACTGGGCAACACAACACGGCTGCAAGATCGCCGACGAGCGCGAAGCCGCCGATATCGAAAAGCTCAAGGCCGGCGGCGTGACCTTCGTGAAGTTGTCGGACGCCGACCATAAGCTGCTTGCGGAAAAACTCGCTGGCGTTAGCCAGGAATGGGCCAAGGGGCTGGACAAGCGCGGCAAGAAAGGCAGCGACATCCTCACGGCATTTCAAGGCGGCCTGAAGACGAAGAACTGACATTCAAATTTGAATATGCCGGGCAGGCGCAACTCGGCGGCCTGCCCGGCATAGCTTTGACGAGATCGCGGTTGAGATTTCCTTATCTCACACAGATCGGCTTTAAGCGGCGCGAACATTCTCCAAGAATCGATCCACTTCCAGCTTGAGACGATTGCTTTCGCCCGAAAGCGACTGCGCCGACGCCAGAACCTGAGACGACGCCGAACTGGTCTCATAGGCTCCCCTGTTCACCTCGACGATGTTGGCGGCAACCTGGCTGGTCGATTTCGCCGCATCCTGTACGTTGTGAACGATCTCCTGCGTCGCACCGCCCTGCTGCTCGACGGAGGCCGCGATGGTGGACGCGATCTCCGAAATGCGGCCGATGGTCGAGCCGATCTGCTTGATCGCCGCGACCGAATCCTGCGTCGCCACCTGCATCCCGGCGATCTGCGCGCTGATCTCGCTGGTCGCCTTGCTGGTCTGGGTCGCCAGCGTCTTTACCTCTTGCGCCACCACAGCGAAGCCTCGGCCGGATTCGCCAGCGCGGGCAGCTTCGATAGTTGCGTTCAGCGCCAGTAGATTGGTCTGCTCGGCGATCGTGGTGATGAGATTGATGACGTCGCCGATGCGTGTCGCGGCTTTCGACAGTTCGTTGATACGCGCGTCGGTCATTTCTGCCTGATGCACCGCTTCCGATGCGATACGGGTGGACTCCTGCACCTGACGATTGATCTCGGCGATGGAGGCCGTCATCTCTTCGGTCGCGATCGCCACTGAGTTGACGTTGTTGGAGGCATCGCCAGATGCGGCCTCAACCATGCCTGACAGTTGCTGGGTTTCGGACGCGGTATTGGTCAACGTCTTGGCGGATGCCTCGAGTTCAGTCGAGGCCGAGGAGACGGTCTCGACGATTTCGCCGATCGCCGCCTGGAATTCGTCGGCCAACTTCGACATGTCCGCGCGACGCTGCGCAACGGCCTGCTTCTCGCTCTCGCTGCGTTCGGCGCGCAAACGATTAGATTCGGCCATGCTGTTCTTGAAGACCTGCAACGCCGAGGCCATCGCGCCGATTTCATCGGAGCCACCGGTCGCGACCTGGGTGGACAGGTCGCCGGCAGCCAGCGCCTTCATGCTGACCTGCAATCCGACCAGCCGGCGTACCACGGCACGGCCGACATAGAGCCAGCCGATCAACAGCGCGGCCAAAAGGCTTCCGACAGCCAGGCCGATCAGCACGATGCGGCCGCTGCTGATTTCCGCTTCCGACGCGTTGACGCTAGCGGCAGCCGCCGCCTCGCTGCGCTGGCCGAGCTGCCGCACGCCGATTTCGAGCTGCGAGGTCAATTCGCGATTTTGCGTCACCACATCGGTCCCCGCTTTAGTGGCTGCGATTTCCTTCAGCTTCAGATCGAAGATGTTGTCCTTGCCATTGCCGATCGCGACAAGCTCGTTCACCAGCTTGGTGGTTTCGGCATTCTGAAGCACCGCAACCGCCTTGCCGAGACGCCGTGCTGTAGCGTTAAAACGATCCTTCACCGGCGGCAACAGATCGGCGGATGTCAGGTCGGCCGCTTCGACAAGAATGCCGAGCAGCAAATTGGACTCGGCACGCAGCGCCAACACGGCTTGCAGCCCGCCAAGCTCATCGTCGGCGAGCCCGAGCAGCGTCTTGCGGATGACGTCGACATCCTGCTTGTCGGCGGCGGTTTCCAGCGCCATCGCCAATGTAAAGCCGACGTCGTCCGCAATCGGGATCAACTTCTCGGCCAGCTTCTGGTGGATCTTCCGCAACTCGGCGATCCGCGCGGCGCGAGCCGCCGCGATCGCTTGCCGCTCGGTGACGGATTGCTCAAGCCGGGTGAGGTTGTCGAGGATCGGGCGCGCCGCCTTGTTGAGCAGCGCGGCATCCTCCGAACTCAGCGTGCCGATGGCGCGCGTGAGATCGTCGCGGGACAGTGCCAGGGTTCTCGCCGCCTGTTCGCGCTCGGCATCGTTCGCCGCCGCAAGCAAGCTCGGCGCTGCCGCACCGACGCTTCCCGCAGCCTTGACGACTTGCGACGATCGCGTGATTTCCGGCAGGCTCCGCTCGGCGATCACACCGAGCGAATTTCCAAGGCTGTTGTAGGATACGATTGCGTTGACGCTGGCAATCACGGTCAAGGCCGCCACCAACCCGAATGCCATGAACAGGCGTCCCCGCAGACCCACCTGCAATTTCGACATCACGGCTTTCATCACTTCCCCCAATCAATTTCCGTTCTATGACTTGTTGTCGTATCGGCAGCACCGGCGACTGAATTCAGCCTTGAGCAACGCGCGTCAGCTTCCAGTCTTCTGCAAGCGCTCGACGGATTTGAAGTGACCGTCGGGCTGGATCACGGTGAGAAACACCTGATCGGAGCCGCGATTGCTGGTGGTGCTGAACGACAGCTTCAGGCCGCCAAGATCGAGCGGACTTGCTTTTTGCACAGCTTCGATCAGACCCTTGCGCGTCGGCTCGCCGTCGATCTTCTCAAGTCCCGCGATCAAGGTCCGTCCGACCAGATAACCTTCGAGCGAGACGAACCCCGGCGGCTCTTTCGGCGCCACCTCTTTCAGTGACGCCTGATAGCGCGCGACTACCGGAATCTTGCTATCGAGCGGGAACGGCACCACCTGCGTCACCACGACGCCGGCGCCGTTCGCTCCCAGCTCCCTGGCCAAGGCATCGGAGCCGACAAAGGATACATTCACGAAGGTCGGATCGAATTTGATCTGGCGCGCCAGCTTGATGAATTCGGCGGCCGGCTTGTAGGAGCTGATCATCACCACGGCTTCGGGCTTGGCCTTTCGCACCGCGAGCAACGCGCTCTTGATGGCAACGGTATTGCGCTCGTAGGTACCCTCACCGGCAAGCTTCATCTTGCGCTTGTCCAGCGCGCGTTGCAGCCCGGCGAGGCCCGCCTGCCCGTAGGCGTCATCCTGATACATGATACCGATGCGGGAGTAGCCGAGGTCCTTGGTGAGGTGCTCCACCATCGCCTCGGTCTCCTGATAGTAGGAGGCGCGGACGTTCATGACTAAGGGCTTGTACGGTTCGCGAAGAAACTCGACGCCGGAGAAGGCGCCGATCATCGGAACGCCCACATTGCTGGTGATCGGTTGAATCGCGGCGGCGGTCGGCGTCCCCACCGTGCCGATGATCGAGAACACCTTGTCTTCGGCAAGCAACTTCTTCACCACGCCGATCGAGCGCGTCGGCTCGTAGCCGTCATCGACGCTCTTGAGTTCGAGCTTGCGTCCCTTGACGCCGCCGGCCCTGTTGGCTTCGGCAAAGGCGGCTTCGAGCCCGACCTTCATGCCCAGGCCTAGCTCGGCAGCCGGCCCGGTTAGCGCCGCCGCCTGGCCGAGCACGATCTTGTCCGCCGTCACGCCGTCTTCGGCCCGGACGCCGGCGATGGAAAAGCCAACCAAGAATGCTGCAACGACAACCGAGACAATGCTTGTCGAAATCTCGCGCATGCGGAATATCCTTGAGTAACTGGGTGAAAAACTGCGCGGCGGGATGTTGAGGTGGGCCGAACCGGCCAGAATCCATCGCAGCGACTCAACTGTCCCCGCATGGTTAAGTAGAAACCTATATTTTGAATGAATGAGATCGTTCTGCGGTGCCGCAATAGACGAAGTAATTACCTCGGCAGCTTTCGCATTCGCGAAAGAGGCGCCGAATCATAGGCAAGAGCAACCATCTATCGACGTTGTCGATTGATGATAATTATTTCGTCGAATTGAGAATGGCGCGATGGCATTGCGGCCTGAGCGTCATTGCCGAGTTCGCAGATAGCTTGTCCTGATAAACAAAAACTCCGCCTCAGGAGGCGGAGTTTTCAAAGCTGTTACTTGCTCAGAATACGTAAGCCAATCCGCGCGCAACGCGCCGGACTGTGTGGCCCTCAGCGCTCGGCGAACGCCTTCTCGACAACGAACTGTCCCGGCTCGCCGTGATTGCCTTCGACGAAGCCACGCTCCAGCAGCAGCGCGCGGGTGTCGACCAGCAGCGCGGGACTGCCGCACATCATCACCCGATCATGCTCGGCATCAAGCTCCGGCAGATCGATATCGCCGAACAGCTTGCCCGAGGTAATCAGATCGGTAATACGGCCGCGATTGCGGAACGGGTCGCGCGTTACAGTCGGATAGTAAATTAGTTGATTGGTGATGTATTCGCCGAGGAAATCGTGCTTCGGCAGTGTCTCGGTGATCATCTCACCATAGGCCAGTTCCTTGACGTGACGGCAGCCGTGCAGCAACACCACCTTCTCGAAACGCTCATAGGTCTCGGGATCCTTGATGACGCTGAGGAACGGCGCGAGGCCGGTGCCGGTGCCGATCAGATAGAGGTTGCGGCCGCTGTGCAGATTGTCGATCACCAGCGTTCCGGTCGCCTTGCGGCTGACGATGATCTGATCGCCTTCCTTGAGGTGCTGCAAACGCGAGGTCAGCGGCCCATCCGGCACCTTGATCGAGAAGAACTCGAGGTTCTCTTCGTAGTTGGCGCTCGCCACGCTGTAGGCGCGCAGCAGCGGTTTCTCGCCGACCTTGAGGCCGATCATGGTGAACTCGCCGTTGCGGAAGCGGAACGACGGATCACGCGTGGTGGTGAAGCTAAACAAATTATCGGTCCAGTGATGGACGCTGAGAACGTTCTCGAAGTTGAAGTTGCTCATAGCGGGCGGATTCCATGGTCGTTTATTGCGTCGCACAATCGACGGTTAAAATGGCGCGCAATGTGACCAAAACGAGGCGCTTGCGCGAGCCGTTATCGTTTGTATACTAATGAATAAACCGACTTGATCCTGCCGTCAAGATGGGATCAAATTCGTTTTTAAAACAACAGCTTAATGCCAGGGAGCAAGGCAAATGTCGCATGGCGAGCCGCAAGGAAACGCGCATTCCGGGAAGTTGGTCGTCCGTAACATCGGACTGGTTCTAAGCGGCGCTCTCGAAAACCCGGTCCTGGACGCGGACACGGTGGTCGCCGTCGACGGGAAGATCACTGCCATCGGCCGCGCCAAGGACGTCGATACCGAAGGCGCCAACACGATCATCGACGCCAACGGCGTGACGCTCACCCCCGGCCTGATCGACAGCCACGTTCACCCCGTCGCCGGCGATTGGACGCCACGGCAGAACCAGATGAGCTGGATCGACAGCAATCTGCACGGCGGCGTCACCACCATGATTTCGGCCGGCGAGGTGCATATGCCGGGACGGCCGAAAGACATCGTCGGTCTCAAGGCAATGGCGATCTTCGCGCAACGCGCGTTCGAGAATTTGCGCCCGAGCGGCGTCAAGGTGCTCGCCGGCGCACCGGTGATCGAGAACGGCATGGTGGAAGAAGACTTCAAGGAAATGGCCACGGCCGGCGTGCGCTGGCTGGGCGAAGTCGGCCTTGGCAGCGTCAAGGACGGCCCCACCGCGCGCAAGATGGTGGCGTGGGCGCGCAAGTACGGCATGAACAGCACGATCCACACCGGCGGCCCCTCGATTCCCGGCTCCGGCCTGATCGATGCGGATGTGGTGCTTGAAGCCGACACCGATATCGTCGGCCACATCAACGGCGGCCATACCGCGCTGCCCGACGGACAGATCCGCTGTATCTGCGAGGGTTGCAAGCGCGGCCTCGAACTCGTCCACAATGGCAACGAACGTTCGGCGCTCTATACGCTGCGCCTCGCCAAGGAAATGGGCGATCTCAACCGCGTCATCCTCGGCACCGACGCGCCTGCGGGCTCCGGCGTGCAACCGCTCGGCATCCTGCGCATGATCTCGATGCTTTCGTCGCTCGGCGATGTGCCGGCGGAAGTCGCGTTCTGTTTCGCCACCGGCAACACCGCACGGATGCGCGCGCTCGATTGCGGGATAATCGAAGTCGGCCGCGCCGCGGACTTCGTATTCATGGACAAGGCGCAGCACTCATCCGGCAAGGACATTCTGGATAGCGTGCGGCTCGGCGATTTACCCGGCGTCGGCATGACGGTGATCGACGGCCTCGTGCGCAGCCAGCGCAGCCGCAACACCCCGCCCGCCGGCAAGGTGCCGGTGGTCGTCGCGCATTGACGCGCGGCGCGGTCATACCAACATCGGCGCATCCGAATTGCGTCGTCCTGCCCGCGATGACAATGATGTCTGTCAGGACTCAAGAATGGGAGACATCATGCCTGCGCCGCTCGATCCAGCCATTGCCGCCGTCATTCCGAAACTGCCGCTGCGCGATCCGCCGAGCCTGACGCCGAAAACCGCGCGGGATTCGCTTCGCGCGCTTGCCGATGCCCGCGCCGCCGTTCCGCCGCCACCGGTCGCGATGGTCGCGGACATCGAGGTGAAGGGCGCGGCCGGGCCGCTCGCCGCGCGCGTCTATCGCAACGGACAGGCGCCAACGTCCACCGTGGTCTTCTTCCACGGCGGTGGCTGGGTTGCCGGCGATCTGGAAACCCACGACCGGCAAGCGCGACTGCTCGCGATCGAAACCGGCGCGGTGGTGGTCTCGGTCGATTACCGGCGACCGCCGGAAACCCGCTTTCCCGGCGCCTTCGAGGATTGCTTCGCGGCGACGCGCGACGTGATCGCGCGGATCGGCGAGTTCGGCGGCGATCCCGCGCGAGTCGGCGTCGCCGGTGACAGCGCCGGTGGAAATCTCGCGGCGGCCGTCGCGCTCGCCTGCCGCGATACGGGCATCAAACTCGCAGGCCAAATGCTCGTCTATCCCGTCACCGACATTGTCGGCAGCTACGCGGATGCGGGCGAGAATGCACGCCATCCGTCGCGCAACGAGAATGCCGAGGGCTATTTCCTCTCGCGCGCGGTCATGGAATGGTTCGCCGGGCATTATCTCGAAGATGCCGACCACGCCGCCGATTGGCGCGTGTCGCCGTTGCGCGCGAAAAGTCTAGCCGGCGTCGCGCCCGCCGTCGTCTGCACCGCGTGGTTCGATCCGCTACGCGACGAAGGCAAAGCCTATACCGATGCGCTGACAGCGTCAGGCGTGCCGACGACTTATCACAGCGGCCCGGGCCTCATTCATGGCTATTTCGGGCTGGGCGAAGTCAGCACGGCGGCGAAGAGCGAAGCCGAGCGCGTGCGCGCCGATTTCAAGGCGCTGCTTGATCGCGGCGTATGAGGATTGCAGTAACACCAACGGCACGACGTGGATCAACACCGTCATGACCGGTTTCATACCGGACATGACGGGATGAAGTTGAACTCATCCCGAGCTAACGCAGCTTGGCAAGCAACGCGACGAACACGTCGCGTTCCTTCGCCGTTAGTGGCGCCAGCGTTGTTTCCGTCACCTGCAACGCATTTGGCGCAATCTTTTCGACCAGCGCTTGACCGGCACGCGTCAGCGTCACCAGCAAGCGGCGCCCGTCGCGCGGGTCCGCACCGGTCTCCGTCAAGCCGCGCGCGGTGAGCCGATCGATCACACCCTTGATGGTCGCAACATCCATCGCGGTGAGGCGGCCGAGTTGATTCTGCGAGCATGGCCCCGCTTCCGCCAGCTTCGACAGCGCCGCCCACTGCGTCGCGGTGAGTTGCGAGCCGATCGATGCGGCGAAGATCGAAGTGTGACGCTGCGACACCTGGCGCAGGATGAAGCCGACCTGCTCGTCGAGGCTGTATGACACAGGCTTCTGCGAAACAGACTTGCTCTTTATCGCCGGCTTCTTAGCCATGGATATTCTTTCGCCGGACCATCGATTGCATATCTGCTTGCCGGGTACTCATGCCGTTACATCGCAAGGTGCGCATCGCGGATGTCCGGCCTTGCATCGAGATCAGCCATCGTGCCGCTGAAGCAAATGCGGCCACGCTCAATGATGTAACTGCGATCCGAGATCAGCCGCGCGAAGTGCAGGTTCTGCTCGGACAGCAAAATGCTGAGACCTTCTTTCTTCATCGTCAGGATGGCGTGCGCCATCTGCTCGACGATCTTCGGCGACAGGCCTTCCGACGGCTCGTCCAGCAGAACCAGCGACGGGTTGCCCATCAGCGTGCGTGCGATGGTTAGCATCTGCTGTTCACCGCCGCTCATGCGGCCGCCGGCACGGTTACGCATCTCGGCAAGATTCGGAAACAGCGCGAACAGCTTCTCCCGGCTCCACTGCGGCGCGCCCGTGCGAGCGGGTTGACGCCCGACCTCGAGATTTTCCTCGACCGTGAGATCAGTGAAGATGCGCCGTTCCTCGGGAACGTAACCAAGACCGGCGCGGCCGATGGCGTGGGTCGGCGCCTTGGAGATGTCATGGCCCTCGAACACGATCTTTCCCTCGCGGTGCGCGACGAGCCCGACGAGAGAACGAAACGTCGTCGACTTGCCGGCGCCGTTGCGACCGAGCAGCGCAACCACTTCGCCGGCGCCGACCTCGAGATCGACGTCGAACAGGATATGCGCCGGCCCGTAGTAACTATTCAGTGCGGACACCGATAGCTTCATGCGCCCGCTCCTTCCTGATGCCGCGCGTCATAGACCAGACCTTCGCCGAGATAGATCGCTCGCACCTGCGGATCGCGCCGCACGTCCTCGGGCGACCCCTCGGCGATCAGCGTGCCGCGGTTGAGCACAAGAATACGGTCCGCGTGTTCGAACACCACGTCCATGTCATGCTCGGTAAACAGCACGCCGATCGACTGCTCGCGTGCGATCCGCGCCGTGAGCCGCATCAGTTCGATGCGGTCGCGCGGCGCCATGCCGGCAGTCGGTTCGTCCATCAACAGTAGCTTCGGTTGATTGGCGAGCGCGATCGCCAATTCGAGCCGTTTGAGATCGCCGTAAGCGAGTTCGCCGCAGGGCCGCTCGGCATAGCCTTCGACACCGACAAGCGCCAGCAACCGATCCGCTTCATCACGCTGGAAATCCGGCGTCGAACGCCACAGGTTGAAAATCTGACTGGCGTAAGACACCAGCGCGACCTGCACGTTCTCGCGCACCGTCATAGTCGGAAACGTCGCGGTAATCTGAAAAGTGCGACCGACGCCGAGCCGCCAAACACGGCGCGGCGGCTGACCGGTGATGTCCTGCCCCAATAGTTGCACGCGCCCGCGATCCGGCTTGCGCTGGCCGTTGAGCATGTCGAAGCAGGTGCTCTTGCCGGCGCCGTTCGGTCCGATCAAGGCGAGAATCTCACCGGCCGTCAGTTTGAATGATACGCCTCGCACGGCGTGAACACCGCCATAGGATTTCGTCAGGCCGTCAACGGCGAGAAGAGCAGCAGCCTCGCTCATTCCGCGCCCTCCGCTTGCGTCGCACGTTGCGACCCGCGCTTGAAGAATGACAGCTTGCCGCTCCTGATCAGGCCATCGAAAGTGCCGACGATTCCCTTCGGGAACATCACGACAAGCACAACGATCACCGCGCCCATTACCAGCTTCGACAGTTCGGTGTAACTCACAAGCCAGATGCTCAGCGCCTTGTAGACGATGGCGCCGACCACAGCGCCCGAGACCGTTTCGACACCGCCGAGCAGCACCATCACCAGCGAATCCACCGACAGCGCGATGCCGGCGTTATCGGGAAACACGCTGCCCTTGAGATAAGCGAACAGCGCGCCGGCGAGCGCGGCAAAGGTGCCGGCAATGACGAAGGCGGCCCATTGTATGCGCTTGCTGTTGATACCAACGGCCTCGCTGCGCAGGCCGGAATCGCGCGTCGCCCGCAACGCGTAACCGAACGGCGAGAACACCAGCACGCGCATCACCACCACCGACAGCGCGGTAATCGCCAGCGCCAGCCAATAGAACCGCGCCGGCGTCGCCACCAACGCCGCAGGCCACACGCCGAGGATGCCATTGTCGCCGCCGGTGACATCCACCCACTGGAACGCGATCGACCACACGATCTGCGCGAACGCCAGCGTCAGCATGGCGAAATAGACCCCTGACAGTTGCACCGCGAACCAGCCGAAGACGATCGCGCCGAACAGTCCGAGCAGCGGCCCGAGCAGCAGACACGCGACCATCGGCAGGCCGGCGAGCTTGGCGAGAAACGCCACGCCGTAAGCGCCGAGCCCGAAGTAAGCAGCGTGGCCGAACGATGCCATGCCGCCGACCGACATCAGGAAGTGCAGACTCACGGCGAAGATGACGAAGATCGCAATCTCCGCACCAACGATCAGCGCGTAATTGCTGCCGAGCAGCGGTAGTGCCGCGGCGAGAATCAATACGCCGACGAAAGCCAGCCGTGCTTGCGCCGACAGCGGCCGCCACGGTTGCACCGCAAGGCCGGGCGTCTGCCGTGCGGCGGCTTCGGGTTTTCCGAACAGGCCCCACGGCCGCACGATCAGCACCACCGCCATCACCAGGAAGACGAGAATGATGGAAATCTTCGGAAAAATCAGGATGCCGAACGCATTTAACTCTGACACCAGAACCGCAGCGACGAACGCACCAGTGATGCTGCCAAGCCCGCCGATAACGACCACCACGAACACATCGACGATGATGCGTAGATCCATGGTGTGATTGACGGCGTCGCGCGGGATCTGCAACGCGCCGCCGAGCGCAGCAAGAAAGACGCCAAGCGCGAAGACGCTGGTGAACAGCCACTTCTGATTGACGCCGAGCGCCGCCACCATGTCGCGGTCCTGCGTCGCGGCGCGCACCAGAACGCCCCAGCGCGTGCGATGAAACAGCAGCCACAACGCGCCGAGCACCACCGGCCCCAGCACCCTCAGCAACACGTCATAAGTCGGGATCGCCTGGCCGAAGAAATCGAATGCGCCGCGCAGGCCCGGCGCGCGGCGGCCAAGCAGATCGTCCGGCCCCCAGATCAGCACCGCAAGATCTTCGACCATCAAGGTCAAGCCGAAGGTCGCCAGCAATTGAAACAGTTCGGGCGAGCGGTAGATACGTCGCAGCAGCAGCATCTCGACCAGCACGCCGATGAGCGCAACGATCACCGCCGCACTGACGATGCCGCCCCAGAAGCCGAGCGCGCCGGAGAGCCGCTCGGTCAGCGAGAACGCGACATAAGCACCGAGCATATAGAACGCGCCGTGCGCGAAATTCACGATGCGGGTGACGCCGAAGATGATCGACAGGCCGGACGCGACGAGAAACAGCGCAGCGGCGCTGGCAAGTCCGGATAGAAACTGGACGACATAAAAGCTCATCGGGCCTGCCCGGCAGGGCGACGGTCGGCAGCAACCATCGCCCGATCATGCGAGAGGAAAATCAACGATCACGATGCGCGATGGCCGGAGCAACGCGCTCCGGCCATCAGGGTTCGCATCAATCCTTCGGACGTTCCTTGGCGACGTCTTCCTCGCTCGGCAGAAAATCCTTGCCGTCGCGATAGACCGACTCGACCATCACGCCCTTGCCGTCCTTCACCGCGGTCTTGCCGACGTAAGCACCGAGCGTGGCCTGGTGATCGCTTTTACGGAAGGTGATCTCGCCGAACGGCGAGCCGAGCTTGATGCCTTCCGCCGCTTCGATCAGCTTATCGGTGTCGGTCGAGTTGGCCTTGGCGAGAATTGCGGCGGCGGCCTTGATGGTGCCGTAGCCGACGATTGAGCCGAGACGTGGATAATCGTTGAACTTGGCCTGATAGGCTTTCAGGAACTTGTCGTGATCGGCGCTCTTGATGTCGTACCAGGGATAGCCGGTGACGATCCAGCCGTTCGGCGTTTCATCCTTGAGCGGATCGAGATATTCCGGCTCACCGGTGAGGAAACTCACCACCGACTTGCCCTTGAACAGGCCGCGCGTGTTGCCTTCGCGCACGAATTTCACGAGGTCCGGGCCGAACTCGACGTTGAGGATCGCTTCCGGATTGGTCGCGGCCAACGCCTGCACCACCGGGCCCGCATCGATCTTGCCTTGCGGCGGCCACTGCTCGCCGACCCACTGAATGTCCGGCCGCTTCTTCGACAACAGCGCCTTGAACACCGCAACCGCGGATTGACCGTATTCGTAGTTCGGCGCCACCGTGGCCCAACGCTTGGCCGGCAACTTCGCGGCTTCGTCCGCCAGCATCGCCGCCTGCATGTAGTTCGATGGGCGCAGCCGGAACGTATAGCGATTGCCCTTCGACATCGTGATGGCGTCGGTCAAAGGCTCCGCAGCGAGGAAGAACACCTTCTTCTGCTTGGCGAAATCGCTCACCGCGAGGCCGATGTGCGAGAAGAAGGTGCCGGTCAGCATCACGACCTTTTCACTCGACACCAGTTCGTTGGCGGCGGTCACCGCATCGGCGGGTTTGCCGCCGTCGTCCTTCGACACCACCACCAGCTTCTTGCCGTTGATACCGCCGGCCGCGTTGACTTCTTCGACCGCGAGTTGCCAGCCCTTGCGATAAGGTTCGGTGAACGACGGCAGCGCCGAGTAGCTGTTGATCTCGCCGATCTTGATTTCGTCCTGCGCGAACGCCGCCGTTGTCGCGCTGCTCGTCATCGCGGCGGCCGTCAGACCCGCCAGAACGATGCCGAGAAGTCCACCCTGTCGTCGCATTCCATCCTCCACTGTTGGAAGGGACATGTCGTCCCTACGGTGCATCTCCGTCCATCCGCTTGTAACCGATGGGATGGTTCGAAGCAGTCTTATTTTTCAGGCACGACGCTGCAAATTAACGCAGGCCGTCCTCGCCCTTGATTTCGCTGTGCTTCAAGCCGCCGACACGCGGCAGCGGCCGCCCGCTGTCGGTGACAGCGACCGCAACCATGATCTCGTTGGCGCGCGTCGCGTCGTTGATCTGCACTTCCATGCCGTCGAAGTGGCTGCGCACGAACGCCGCGTCCTTATGTCCCAACGGAACATCGAGCACGGTGCCAAGGCCGCCGCGTTTCTTCGACGACGGAATCAACGCCGCACCTTTGGTCAGAACTTTACGGAACGGCGCGCCAAGTTTCGGATGCAGGATCGCGGCGGCGTGCTCAAGTTCACCGTTCTCGCCGACCGCAGCCGCCTTTCCGTAGCTCTGCACTTTGCCGCCCTCGATGTCGAGCGCGGCAACCGCGCGCTTCGCCAACAGATCGCCAAGTTCCTCGCCGATGTCCATCAACGGCGAGAGGTCATCGACATATTGTCCGGCAAAAGGATTCTCGATGATGGCGATCGCAGCGGCGCGACGCGTCGGTGGGCTCACCGCATGGCCGCCCTCCTGCAAGGTTTCCTCGACGACGGTGACAATCTTGCGAATTCGAACGCTCATCGCAGCCCATCCTGTCCCTTGATCTCGTTGGCCTTGAGGCCACCGACCCTTGCGTGAATCCGTGATCCCGTCGTCATCACCAGCGCCAGCAACAATTCGTCGGCGCGCGGCGCATCGACAATACCGACTTCCATCGCATCGAAATGCGAACGCACGTAAGAGGCGTTAATATGGGTCACCGGCACGTCGAGCCGCGTGCCCGGCCCGCCAACCTTCTTTGCCGACGGGACGATGGCTTTCGCTTCGCCGAGAATCGCGCGCATCGCATAGCCGCCCGGCACATGCCAGAGCGCACCGTGCTCCAACTCGCCGGCCGAACCGATGATCGCGCCCTTGCCGTAGCCTTGGATACGCGAAGGATCATCGCCTAACGCTTTGAGCAAACTGCGCGCCATCTCGACGCCGAGCGGATTCAGATCGTCCATGAAGCCGGCGATGTCTTCGACATAACGCCCGGCGAACGGATTGCGAATCACCGCAAGTGCAGCACCGCGCAACAACGGCTGCGCCGGCGGCGGGCCGCCTTCGTGCAGGATTTCCTCGACGATGATGACACGCTTGCGAAGAACAACTTCAGGCATCGATCAGATTTCCGGTTGGTGCAATTGCCGCGCGTGAATACGAAAGGTCGAACGCGCACGAATGAGTTGGCGCGACAATCTGCGTTTCGCCTTGCAGACATAAGGCCGCGCCTTCGATCAAACCGCGCGCCAGAAGCTCGCGCGCGCGAACCGCACCGGCTTCCAACGCCCTCGCAACTTCATCACATGTCAACGGCGCGACATCGCGCGTGACGAGACGTTCGCCGAGATCGTTGTCGGGCTGAATCTCACACGCCGGCACGCGGATGACGCCCGGATGGCCCGGCAAATCGACGGCGTTGGCGATCATTGTTGCGGCAGCATCGGCTTGCGATGCGGTGCGCGCAAGAACCGTCACTGCATCGGCGATGCCCAGCGAGAAACTGCGGCCATGGCGGCCGCTGGTGGCGATGCCGCGCACGACGCTATCAGCGTCGATAACAGTCTTGCCCGCAAGCGTCGGCGGATCGACGTGCGCGACCAACCCGACGATGAATTTTTCACCTGGCGCAAGATGCAATGCGATGTCGCCGCCGTTGTTGACGTAAGCGCGCGTCAACGTTCCGGCATGAGTCATCGCGCCTAACACTTCCTCCGCGACCGCGCCGGCGACCGCCGCCATCGGCGTGATGAAATGGGTGTCGGCATAAGGCAAAACGGCGGCGTGCATCCGCCGCGCAACCACGCCTTTCAGGCTCGGGATTCTTGCGGCAGCACGACGGCGCAATTCGGGCAGCTCGTCACAAAGCCTATCCAGCAATCCGGTGAAGGATTCCGCCGCCGCGGCATAGGCGATCTCGACCTCGGCGCGGTCGCCGTGTGCTTCGATCACCAGATCGATCGGGCCATCCTGCAAGTGCAGACGGCGGCCATCGGGCAACAGCACGATCTGCGGACGGCGCATCATTGCGGCTTGTCCTTTTTCAACACGACCGGCGCGTTGCGCACTTCGGTGTCGCTGGTCAAGGACGACAACGGTCGTACATAATCCATGTGGCCGCCGAGTGCGGCGTAATCGGACAGTCGTAAGGTGAACTCGATCGGCGCAACCAGTGCAGGCGTCGGCACATAGCCGAACGCACCGACGGGCATCTGCGTCACGTCGACCATGAAGGTGATGCCGCCGCCGGGCCAGACATAGACCGGCGCGCCGCCGCTGGTCACGGACGTCAGCGCGTCCTTCACCGAGCGCGTCAGCCGCACCGGATTGTCGGTGACGCCGGCGCGCAGCGATCCGCCGGCGCCGCCCATGAACAGCACGGTGCACAGCGCCGGCTCGCAATTCTCCTGAATCCGCTCGACCGATTGCTGGAGCGCGTCCGGCAACTGCTTCTCGACCGGTTGAAGACTGTCATCGAGTTCGAAGTAAGCCGCGTGCTCGCCGGTGGTGGAGACCATCAGCATCCGCGTGCCGGGTTTCGCGACTTTCGGATTGAACGGACCGAGCACGGTGAGCGGATCGGAAATCTGCGTGCCGCCCCAGCCGGTGCCGGGCTCCGCGACCTGGAAGTAACGGCCCGGCGTCGAGCGCCGGCCTTTCATCTTGATGCCGGTCTCGGGAATATCGAGCAGCTTGCCGGCCTGATGTTCCGACAGCACGCCGGTGATGTGATCGTCGACGACGACAACCTCGTCGACCTTGCCCTGCCACTGCTTGGCGAACATGCCGATGGTGGCGGAGCCGCAGCCGACGCGCATCCGCACCTCCGGCACGCCGTTGACGACGGGCGGCTGCCCGGCCTGCACAACCACGCTGGCGCCGCCGTCGATGGTGAGTTCAACGGCCTTGCCGTTGCACAGATCCATCAATGCATCACAGGTGGCACGGCCTTCCTTCTTCGAACCGCCGGTCAAGTGATGCACGCCGCCCAGCGAGAGCATCTGCGAGCCGTATTCGCCGGTGGTGACGTGGCCGATGGCTTCGCCTTCAGCGCGCACCGTCGCGGTTTCCGGGCCGAGAAAACGATCGGTATCGATCTTCACCTTGACGCCGCAGTAACTGAAAATACCCTCGGTCACCACCGTTACCATATCGACGCCGTCGATCTCCGACGACACAATAAAGGGGGCTGGCTTGTAATCCGGATAGGTGGTGCCGGCGCCGATGGCGGTCACCATCACGTCGCGGCCGGAGACAAGCTTGCCGTCCCACTCGCCGGATTTCTGGAACGGCACCACCGCGCCGCCCTGCGACACCGTGCGCTGAAGCACGACATGCGGATCGACGCGCACCAGTTGGCCTGCGTCGTTGGCATAGCGATCGCACGCACCGGATGCGCCGGGCTTGATGTAACACATCACCGGACAGGCATCGCAGCGGATCTTGTCGCCATCGGTGGCGACCGCTGCTATCGGCGAGCCTTCATTCATCATCCGCACAATCCGCTCGCGAGAACAGACAAGTCAAAGGAAGATTTCGGGCGGCGCCATCACGACGGCGACATCTCCCGCGCATCACCATCCCTGCCTTATCCGGCCTCGCCGGCTACATCATTCGTACACGAATGATCTTGGAGGCGACCTTGGAAACTGTCAAGCGGGCGAATATGCAAAATGTCGTGCGTCGTTTCGCCTTCGCACTGCACCCAAAATGGGCAACGCAGCAATCCGCACTTGTTCGCTCTCATTCGACAACGGCGCGATCCGCCGCAGCGTATGAGCGTGGCCGATCCTTGCACGTTTGTACACAAACGGTATTCTCGGCGCATCAGTTTCGGCGGATTTGCCATCATCTTCTCGCAGCACGGTCGTGACAATGACTTCAGACCCGATCCGCCTGACCGTCAACGGCACCAGCCACAGCATTGCGGCGGCAGCGGACACGCCGCTGCTCTACATCCTGCGCAACGATCTCGAACTCAACGGCCCGAAGTTCGGCTGTGGGCTAGGCGAATGCGGCGCCTGCACGGTGATGATCGACGGCGTCGCCGCACGTTCCTGCGTGTTGCCGCTCTCCGCCTGCGCGGGACGCGAAATCACGACGCTGGAAGGCTTAGGCTCGCGCGAGCGGCCCGATCCTTTGCAGGCCGCATTCGTGACACATCAGGCGGCGCAGTGCGGCTATTGCCTCAACGGCATGATCATGACCGCGAAGGCGTTGCTGCTGCGCAATCCGCATCCCTCCGAACAGGAGATCAAGCAGGCGCTGCGTTACAATTTGTGCCGTTGCGGAACTCATGTCGAAATCCTTGCCGCGGTGATGACGGCGGCAGGTCATCACATTGCACGCGATCACGCGGCGGGAGGCGTGACCGATGCGACGCACTGACGCCGCCGATCCCAAGATGACGCCGCCTGAGTCCGGATCGCTCTCGATCATCCGCAGCACACCGAACGATGCAGCCGGCAGCGGTTTCGAGATTTACATCGCCATCGATGCCCGCGGACAGGTGTTCGCCTACAACGGCCATGTCGATCTCGGCACCGGCATCCGCACCGCGCTGTCGCAGATCGTGGCGGAAGAACTCGACGTGGCGCTGGACCGCGTCACCACGGTGCTGGGCGATACGACAAAGACGCCCAATCAGGGCCCGACCATCGCTAGTGAAACCATCCAGATCACCGCGGTGCCGCTGCGCAACGCGGCGGCACAAGCGCGGCATTATCTGCTGGCGCGCGCAGCCGAACAGCTCGACCAGCCTATCGACTCGTTGTCGATCGAGGACGGCCTGATCCGCGCGCAGAGCAATCACAGCGTCAGCTACGCCGAGCTGGTGGCCGGCAACACGGTGCGCCTTGAACTGCGCGACGACGTCACCTTGAAGGATGTCAATTCCTACAAGCTGGTCGGCCGCGCGATTCCGCGCCTCGAAATTCCGGCGATGACCACCGGCGAGATGATCTATGTGCATGACGTGCGCGTGCCCGGCATGTTGCACGGCCGCGTGGTGCGCCCGCCCTATGCCGGCGTCGATGCCGGCGATTTCGTCGGCACCAGCCTGATCGCGGTGGACGAAAGTTCGGTCGCGGATATTCCCGGCCTCGTCGCGGTAGTGCGGATCGGCGATTTCGTCGGCGTGGTCACCGACCGCGAAGAGAACGCGATCCGCGCCGCCGCGCAGCTTAAGGTCACATGGAAACCGACGCCGACCTTGCCGGACCTGAAAGACATCGCCACCGCGCTCCGCGCCAATCCGAGCACGCCGCGCGTACTGCGCGACACCGGCGACGTCGACGACGCGCTCGCGAACGCCGCGACGCCGATGCCGCGCACTTACGTCTGGCCGTATCACATCCACGGCTCCATCGGCCCGTCGTGTTCGGTGGCGGACTACAGCGACGGCCTGCTGCGCGTGTGGACCGGATCGCAGAACCCGCACAACCTGCGCGCCGATCTCGCGAAGTTGATGGCGCTGCCGGAAACGCAGATCGACGTGATCCGGCTGGAGGCCGCCGGCTGCTACGGCCGCAACGGCGCCGACGATGTCAGCGCCGACGCCGCATTGCTGTCGCGCGCGGTCGGCCGCCCGGTGCGGGTGCAGCTCACCCGCGAGCAGGAACATGCGTGGGACCCGAAGGGCACCGGGCAGTTGATGGAGGTCAACGGCGGCCTCGACGCCAGCGGCGAGCCGGCGGCTTACGATTTCGCCACGCGCTATCCGTCCAACGCCGCGCCGACCCTGGCACTGCTGCTCACCGGTGCGGTGCCGCCGGTTGCCGCGACGTTGCAGATGGGCGATCGCACCGCGATTCCGCCCTACGATTACCAATCGATGCGCGTCGTCGCCCACGACATGGCGCCGATCGTGCGCGCCTCGTGGTTTCGCGGCGTCTCGGCGCTGCCCAACACCTTCGCGCATGAATCCTATATCGACGAACTCGCCACCGAAGCGGGCGTCGATCCGGTCGAGTATCGCCTGCGTTATTTGAAGGACGAACGCGCGGCCAGACTGGTGCGCGATGTCGCCGAACGCGCGAAATGGGAGCCGCGCCCGACATGGACGCCGAAGGACGCCGACGGCGACGTGGTGCGCGGCCGTGGCTTCGCTTACGCGGTCTATGTGCATGGCCCGTTTCCCGGCAAGGCGGCGGCGTGGTCGGCATGGGTCGCCGACGTCGCGGTGAACAAGGCGACCGGTGATGTCGCAGTGACGCATGTGACGGTGGGACAGGACTCCGGTC
The DNA here is from genome assembly GCA_017305595.1 of Hyphomicrobiales bacterium. Lineage (GTDB taxonomy): Bacteria > Pseudomonadota > Alphaproteobacteria > Rhizobiales > Xanthobacteraceae > 62-47. The sequence goes on from JAFKKL010000033.1 coordinate 26,341, forward strand.
TCGTCATCAACCCCGACGGCGTGCGGCACCAGATCCACGGCAACGTCATCCAGTCCACCAGCCGCGCGCTGATGGAGGAGGTGACGTTCGAACCTTCCGCTGTCGCGAGCCGCGAATGGGGCGGCTATCCGATCATCACCTTCCCCGACGTGCCGACAATCGACGTGGTGATCGTCGAGCGGCAGGACCAGCCGCCGCTCGGCGTGGGCGAATCCGCATCGGTGCCGAGCGCCGCCGCCATCGCCAACGCCATCTTCGATGCGACCGGCGTGCGTTTCAGGGAATTGCCGTTCACGCCGGACCGGATTCGCGCGGGGCTGCTGGCGGCGGAAGAAAAGACAAAGCCTGCGTCACCTTTAAAGAAGCGCGGGTTGTGGACAGGCTTCGCCGCGTTCTGCACAGCCGTCGTGGGATTGATCGTTGCCGCTTCGCCATGGCGGCCGGCAATCGCGCCGATTGCGCCGCCGGATGTTGCGACCTACTCGGCCGCGACCATCGCGCGCGGCGCGCAACTCGCCGCACTCGGCGATTGCGCGGTGTGCCATACCGCCGACGGCGGCATCGTCAATGCCGGCGGGCGCGGGCTGGAGACGCCATTCGGTACGGTGATCGCCACCAACATCACGCCCGACGTCGAAACCGGTATCGGCGCGTGGTCGTATCCTGCGTTCGAGCGCGCGATGCGGCAGGGCATCCATCGCGACGGCCGGCATCTTTATCCGGCGTTTCCTTACAATCACTTCGCCAAAACCAGCGAAGCCGATTTACAGGCGCTCTATGCCTATCTGATGGCGCAGCCGGCCGTGCGGCAAGTGAATCCGGAAACCAGGCTTCCCTTCCCGTTGAATCTGCGACCGCTGCTGGCGGGATGGAATCTCTTGTTTCATTCGACCGCTGCGTTCGCGGCCGACCCGACGCAATCGGAGGTGTGGAATCGCGGCGCATATCTGGTGGAAGGGCTCGGCCATTGCGGCGCGTGCCACACGCCGCGCAACGCGCTCGGCGCGGAGAAAGCGTCGCTGAAACTCGTCGGCGGCATCGCCGAAGGCTGGACCGCACCGCCG
>JAFKKL010000267.1 GCA_017305595.1 Hyphomicrobiales bacterium
CACTGCGTGTGTTGGATGACGGTGCCCTCAATCAGGTGGATGTCCTGTCGGCGTCCACCACCAAGACCATCACCGCGGCGAACAGCGGCGCGCCGCAGTTCTCGCTGTTCACCGACGGCGGCGTCGGCTACACCGGCGCGATCGGTGCCAACGGATCGCAGCAGACCGGTTTCGCGGCGCGGATCACGGTGAACACCGGGCTGTTGTCCGATCCGGCGCAACTTGTGGCTTTCGGCCCCGGCACGGCGGCCGGCGACACCACGCGGCCGGACTTCATCCTGTCGCAACTGACCAATGCGAGCAATTATTACTCGCCGCAAACCGGCGTCGGTACGCCGAGCGCGCCGTACAGAGGCACGCTGCTGAACTACACGCAGCAGTTCCTCAGCGCGCAGGGCAACGCGGCGGATGCGGCGAAGCAGCTCGCGGACGGCCAGAACGTCGTGCTCAATACCCTGCAGAACAAGATGGATGCGACCTCGGGCGTCAACATGGACAACGAGATGGCCCACCTGTTGGCGCTGCAGAATGCTTATTCCGCCAATGCGCGCGTGATGTCCGCGATCAAGGACATGTACGCCGCGCTGCTGCAATCGATGTGAGGGTCTCATGGCAATCGATGGCGTAGGAAGCCGAACCTCCTATATCGGCACGTCGATTCTGAATCTGAAAAGCCAGCTCGACGATCTGAACCAGCAGCTCGCCACCGGCAAGATTTCCAATACCTACGCGGGGCAGGGCGTCAATCGCGGCCTGGCGGTGGGCTTGCGCGCGCAGATCAACGCGTTCGACGCCTATGCCGACACCGCGACCAACGTCAACACGCGCATCAACGTCGCCAATCTGTCGCTGCAGGGCCTGATCGATCTCAACACGCAGGTGAAGACGGCGGCGAACGGCTCCTCCATCGCGCTCGGCACCAACGGGCAGACGGCGGGACAGATTTCGGCGCAATCGGCCTTCGCCAACGCCATCGAGCTGCTCAACACACGCTCCGGCGACCGCTATCTGTTTTCCGGCCGCGCGACGGATACGCCGCCGACCGCAACCGCCGACGAAATCCTTTACGGCAGCGCCGACGGCACCCGTGCGGGGCTGACGCAACTGATTGCGGAGCGCAAGACCGCCGATCTCGGCGCGAGCGGCATGGGGCGGCTGAACATGTCCGGCGCCGGCGTGTCACCGATCACGTTGGCCGAGGATGCGGACCCGTCAGTGTTCGGTCTCAAGCTCAGCGCGGTGAGTTCGACATTGACCGGTGCGACGGTGACGGGACCGACTGGCAGCCCTCCGGGCATTTCGGTCGATCTCAATGGCGTCAATCCGAACGAGGGCGACAAGCTCTCCGTCACCTTCAATCTGCCTGACGGCACCAGTGAAAACGTGACGCTGACCGCGACGACGAAATCGCCGCCGCAACCCGGCGAATTTCTGATTGGTGCGACCGCTGCCGAGACCTCCGACAATCTGCAAGACAAGTTGAGCGGCGCGGTGAAGACGCTTGCCAACACGTCGCTGGTGGCGGCGTCGGCCGTGGCTGCGTCGAACAGCTTCTTCGGTTCGCCGCCGATGCGCGTCGATACCTCCGGTGGGCCGCTCGATTCGGCGACCGGTCTCGTTGCCGGCACGCCCGCCGACACCATCTCGTGGTACACCGGCGAGCCGGCGCAGGGGCCGAACGATACCGCGCGCGGCACCGCCGTCGGGAAGATCGACCAGTCGATTACCGTGCAATACGGCGCACGCGCCAACGAGGATGCGTTCCGCGTCCAGTTGCAGAACATCGCGGTCTATGCCGCGGTGACGACATCGGCGACGGATCCCTATGCCAACGGGCAGGTCACGGCGCTAAGCCAGCGCGTGGCGCTGAACATGTCGCCGCAGCAGGGCGTGCAGAGCATTCAGGACGTTCAAGCCGACTTCGCCGGCGCGCAGACCGCGATGAAGGCGGCGGGCGATCGCCAGGCGCAGGTCAAGACCATGACGCAGACGATGCTGGATTCCATCGAAGGCGTTTCGCCGGAAGAGACCGCGACGAAAATCCTCGCGCTGCAGACCAGCCTGTCGGCGTCGTATCAGACGACGGCAATGCTGTATCAGTTGAGCCTTGCGAAATTTCTCTGAGGATGCGTCGGCGGCTCAGCGCGCCGTGTATTTTGCCGAAAACACCTAGCTCCGTCATAGCCGTTCCTCGAACGGCTATGCCCGGCCATGACGATGTTCGTGGAGGTGTTTATATTTTCGCCGAAAGCTTTCAAGCCGATTTGCGTTCGGCCTGTTGCTCTTGCAACTGGCGTGCGTTGTCGAGCAGCGTCGCTTCGTGGGCGATCAGCTTCCTGGCTTCCTTCAACGCATGATAGAGATCGCCGTTGAGGATGTAGTTGTTGATGGCTTCAATCAGTGGCCACGAACTCGGCGCAGCGCTGATGAGATCCTTGATCAGGCTGAAGTAAGTCGGGTGATGCGTCATCGGGTCGGGCGCGAGATACATCAATTGCACCGCGAGATAGATCAGCTTGGCCGGCGTATCGGCGGTCTCTGGCGTCAGGATATCTTTCTCGCGCAGAATTGGAATGCGATCGCCTTCGATCAGCAGTTTTGCGCGCTGGTCGGTGTTGGTGATGACGCAGGCGCCGATGATGATCCGCTCGTGCGGGCGTAGTTCGACCTTCAGCGCCATGCCGCTCTCCTGTTGTTGTGTCGCGAAACCGGTGACGCGAGCGACGCCGCAAGCAAACCGAAACGGCATCCGTATTCAAACCGACAATGCGATCCTTTCCGATCATGGTTAATGGCGGGTTAACGCGCGCTGCCGCCTCTTGGGAGGCGCGGAGCGAATGTGCTGGATTCACAAGGGGATTTTCACGGCGAGCCCTTTCGGAGGTGCCGGAGGAGCGGAAAAGGAGCGGCGCCGGTTGCTCGAAATGCGCCGGTCCGTTTCATGTTTTTTTAGAGTCTTGGTTCCAGTGTGCCGGAGTTGTCCGATGGAAAAGATCGGCGATACGCACACTCTCGTTCACACCAGAAAGGTATGACAATGTCAGGTATCGTTCTCTCGGCGTCCGTGCGCCAGAACCTCCTCTCCCTCCAGTCCACCGCCGATCTGCTCTCCACCACGCAGAACCGCCTTGCCACCGGCAATAAGGTTAACTCGGCGCTCGACAACCCGACCAACTTCTTCACCGCGCAGGGCCTGAACAACCGCGCCAGCGACATCAACAACCTGCTGGACTCGATCGGTAACGGCGTGCAGGTGCTGCAGGCCGCCAACACCGGCATCACCTCGATCCAGAAGCTGGTCGATACCGCGAAGTCGATCGCCAACCAGGCGCTGCAGACTCCGTCGGGCTATTCCACCAAGTCGCAGGCCAGCGCCACCATCACCGGCGCGACCGCCTCCAACCTGCTGGGCGGAACGACGACCCCGGCGACCGCGGCGACCAATGCCGTCACCACGAGCACCGTCGATCTGAGCAGTGGCGACATCGATGCCTCTGGCGGCGCCAAGGTCTTCACCATCAACGGCCAGACCGTGACGCTGGCCACCAACGGTGGCACCGGCGGTACTGCTGGTACCGGCCACTGGACGCTCAGCGACATCGTTGGCGCGATCAATGGAACGGCCAGTGTTGGCGTGACGGCTTCCGACGATGGCGCCGGTCATTTGGTTCTGACCAGCACCGGAACCGCGGGTGCGTCCGATGCAATTACGCTCGGCGGCGCTGACGTTGCTGACGTGTTCGGCGCCACCCCCACGGTCACTGCCGGCACCGACGCGACCCCCGCCAGCACCACCGGCGGTCTGTCGGGCACGACCCTGAGCATTGCCGCGACCGATGGC
>JAFKKL010000268.1 GCA_017305595.1 Hyphomicrobiales bacterium
CGAGCAGCGCTGCCCCGCACTGTCGAACGCCGATACCAGCACGTCGCCGACCACCTGTTCGGCGAGCGCCGAAGAATCGACGATCATGGCGTTCTGTCCGCCGGTTTCCGCGATCAGCGGAATCGGCTTTCCCTTCGCCGAAAGACGTTGCGCGAGTTGTTGCTGGATCAAGCGGGCCACTTCGGTGGAGCCGGTGAACATCACGCCGCAGATCTGCGGTGCCGCCACCAGCGCCGCGCCGATGCGGCCGTCGCCCGGCAGCAATTGCAGCGCCGCGCGCGGCACACCGGCCTCATGCAGGATATCGACGGCGGCGGCTGCGGTGAGCGGCGTTTCCTCGGCGGGCTTTGCGAGCACCGGATTGCCCGCCACCAGCGCGGCGCAAACCTGTCCGGTGAAGATCGCCTGCGGAAAATTCCACGGGCTGATGCAGACGACGGGTCCGAGCGGCGTTTGCGCCGCGCCCAGCGTGTTGCGCGCCTGCTGTGCGTAGTAACGCAGGAAGTCGATCGCCTCGCGCACTTCAGCGATGGCGTTGGCCACCGATTTTCCCGCCTCGCGCATAACGATGCCCATCAGTGTTTCCATCCGCGCCTGCATCAGGTCGGCGGCGCGCTCCATGATCGCCGCGCGTTCTGAAGGTGAAACGATGGCCCATGTCGCCGCGTGCTCTGCTGCCAGCATCGCCGCAGTTCGTGCTTCGGCTTCCGTCGCTTCGATCACGGTGCCGACGATGTCGCTGTGGTTGGCAGGATTGCGCACTTCCCGCGGTTGATCGTTGCCTGTCGATCCATCGGCAAGCCTGGGCGCGGCGCGCCACGCGGTGCGCGCACTGTCCATCAAGTTGCGCGAGAGATGCGCCAGCGTCGCTTCATCGGAGAGATCGAGACCGGCGGAGTTTCTGCGGGTATCTCCATAGAGCGCCGCTGGCAGAGAGATGCGCGGGTGCGGGCTGCCGATTATCGGCATGGCGCGAACAGCATCCACCGGATCGGTAATAAGATCGTCGATCGACACGGTGGGATCGGCGATGCGATGCACGAAGGACGAGTTCGCGCCGTTCTCCAGCAGGCGGCGCACCAGATAGGCCAGCAGCGTTTCGTGCGTCCCCACCGGCGCGTAGATGCGGCACGGGCGGTTCAGTTTATCGGCGCCGACGACTTCATCGTAGAGCGGTTCGCCCATGCCGTGCAGGCATTGGAATTCGTAGTCGCCGGGGTGAAAGATCGGGCCTGCCATTTCGTAGATGGTCGCCAGCGTCTGCGCATTGTGGGTGGCGAATTGCGGAAAGATCGCGTCGCGCGCCGCGAGCAGTTTTCGCGCGCAGGCGATGTAGGAAACGTCGGTGTGGATTTTCCGCGTGAAGACCGGAAAATCCGTGAGCCCGTCGACCTGCGCGCGCTTGATCTCGGCATCCCAATAGGCGCCCTTGACCAGCCGAACCGCGATGCGCCGCTTGGTGCGGCGGGCGAGATCGATGAGAAAATCGATGACGAACGGGCAGCGCTTGCCATAGGCCTGCACCACGAAGCCGATGCCGTTCCACCCCGCCAGCGCCGGGTCGTTGCAAAGGTCTTCCAGCAGGTCGAGTGATAGTTCGAGGCGATCGGCTTCCTCGGCGTCGATGTTGACGCCGATATCGGAGCGCTTGGCGCGTTCGCACAGCGCTTTCACTCTCGGCAGCAGTTCGCGCATCACGCGCCCTGCCTGTGCGCGGCTGTAACGCGGATGCAACGCCGACAGCTTGATCGAGATTCCGGGCCCCGCATAAATGCCGCGCCCGCCCGACGCCGCGCCGATGGCATGGATGGCGGTTTCGTAATCGCGGTAGTAACGCGCGGCATCGGCCGCGGTCATCGCGGCTTCGCCCAGCATGTCATAGGAGTAGCGGAAGCCGCGCGCTTCCTGCGCCCGCGCGCGCCGCAGCGCTTCGTCAATCGTCTCGCCCTTGACGAACTGCTCGCCCATCATCCGCATCGCGGTGTCGACGCCGCGCCGGATCACCGGCTCGCCGCAGCGCGCGATCAGCCGCGTCAGCGCGGTACCGAGGCTGCCGTCGTTCACCGTCGCGGTCAGCTTGCCGGTGACGACGAGGCCCCAGGTCGCGGCGTTGACGAACAGCGAGCGGCGGTGGCCGAGGTGCGAGGCCCAGTCGCCCTCGGCGATCTTGTCGCGGATCAGCGCGTCGCGGGTCTCGGTGTCGGGAATGCGCAGCAACGCTTCGGCGAGGCACATCAGCGCCACGCCTTCCTGGCTCGAGAGCGAATATTCCTGCACCAGCCCCTCGACGCCGGAGCCGGTGTCCTTGCCGCGCAAGGCTTCGATCAGGCGGCGGGCGGTTGCGGCGATCCGGACCCGCGCCGCATCGCCGATCGTCGCGGCCTCCACCATCGGCGGCAGGCATTCGGTCTCCGGCCGGCGGCAGGCGGCGGTGATCGCCGCGCGGAGTGGCGTTTGAGGGGCAATCGGCGGGGCAAAGAAAGAGAACGGCAGCGTGGCGGTCTGCGGCATCGGCGGCGATGTCATCGGCGATCCCTCAAGGCGGGAGGCAGGAAGAAGAGATGGGGAGAGACGGCCGAAGATAGCAGAGGTTAAAGAATCGATTTGACTTTGTTCGGGATGGTTGGCATCCGAATGGTCTAAAATATCAATCTATTTCAGGATTTATGGCTGGCATGGCGGATAATTTTGGTGAAATTGACCATTTCGATCGTAAAATCCTCGAGACGGTGGCAGTGGACGGCCGCATCTCCGTCACCGACCTATCGGAGCGTGTCGGACTGTCGAAAACGCCGTGCAAGGCCCGGCTGCAACGGCTAATGGCGGAGGGCTATATCTCCGGCTTTCGCGCGGTGCTAAATCCCGCGAAGCTCGGGCTCGACCATGTCGCCTTCGCCGAGGTGAAGCTGACCGACACCCGCGACGCGGCGCTGCGGAGCTTCAACGAGGCAGTGATGAAAATCCGCGAGGTCGAGGAGTGCCACATGATCGCTGGGCGTTTCGACTACCTGTTGAAGATCCGTACGCCGGATATCCGACGCTATCGTTTCGTGCTCGGCGAGAAGATTTCCAGCCTGCCGTTCGTCGCCAGCACGTCCACCAACGTGGTGATGGAGTCGGTCAAGGAGGCCTGACGGGGCTTCCGGCACGGTGAATCGGGGAGGGGAGAGGCGTCGCAAACCTCTATATCCAAGCGGTTTGCCGGCACCCGGCACCGCAAAAGGGCCGTTTACCCCTTAAAAATAGCGATTTCAGCAAACAAAGCTGTGCAAAGACGCAGGATATCCCGCTTTTTGCAGGGCCATTCCAATATGGTTCGCGTGATAACGAGGGCGAATCAGAGGAGATACAATGCCCACCCAGATGTCGAAAGCGCAGTTGATCGAGAAGATCGCGACGCAGACCGAATTGTCGAAGCGGGACGTCAAGGGCGTGATGGACACGCTCGTTGAGGTCGGCCACAAGGAACTCAAGAAGAACGGTCTCTTCCTGGTTCCGGGGTTCGCGAAGTTCGTCGTCATCAAGAAGCCGGCCACCAAGGCGCGCAAGGGTACCAACCCCTTCACCGGCGAAGCTATGACCTTCAAGGCCAAGCCGGCCCGCAAGATCGTGCGCGCGCGCCCGGTCAAGGCCGCCAAGGACGCGGTGTAAGAACGATCCGGGTTTCGGCGGCTTTGCCGAAACCCGGTCCGTTGCTTGTCACCGTCCATCAGAAACATTTGGGCCGCACCTCATGTGCGGCCCAAGTCATGTCTGGGGTCTGCCGCGCGTAACTCCGGTCACAGGATGAGGTTGCGCCTTACCCCATTCCCGGCGTCGTCCC
>JAFKKL010000269.1 GCA_017305595.1 Hyphomicrobiales bacterium
CAAGGTGCATCTCGCGGTGAGCGATGCCGAACAAGAGAAGCGTCGTGCCGCGATGGAGGCGAAGGGCGACAAGGCGTGGAAACCCGCGCCGCGCACCCGCCGCGTCACGATGGCGCTGAAGGCCTACGCCGCCCACGCCACCAGCGCCGCGCTCGGCGCCGTGCGCGTGGTGAAGGATTGATCGACGAAGTCATCACGCCGACTTCATTCAGCGTCCATAATAGGCAACCACGTCTCACCAAGCGTTATGGCCGGGCTCGTCCCGGCCATCCATGTTCATAGAGCACGATTTGTCGAGGCTGAATCTGTGGCCGTCTCCCTGAGGTGCTGGCGCGTCGCGCCAGCCTCGAAGGGCGACGGCGGCGATCCTTCGAGGCTCGCTCCGCTCGCACCTCAGGATGACGACACCCGCTTCAATTCAAGCTGATCACACTCTAGGAGTTGCGACGTCGTAAAGACGTGGATGGCCGGGACGAGCCCGGCCATGACGAAAAACTGAAACTTGTCGAATGACAGTTCGTTCGACCTTACGCCACCGTCGCGGGCGGCATTGCCAGCACGGAATAGATCGCCTGTGCGTCGGTGGAGGCGCGCAGTTTCCGCGCCACTTCCTGATCGCGCAGCAGTCGCGCGATTTTCGCCAGCGCCTTGAGGTGATCGGCGCCCGCGCCCTCCGGCGCCAACAGCAGAAACAACAGATCGACCGGCTGGCCGTCCATCGCCTCGAAATCGATCGGGCGCTCAAGCCGTGCGAATAGGCCGAACAGTTTTTCCAGCTTCGGCAATTTACCGTGCGGAATCGCGATGCCGTAGCCGACTGCGGTGGTGCCAAGCTTTTCCCGCTGCAGCAACACTTCGAAAATCGCGCGCTCACTCTGACCGGTCAGTTCAGCCGCGCGCGCAGCGAGTTCTTGCAGCGCCTGCTTCTTGCTGTTGACCTTCAACGCCGGAAGTATCGCCTCGGGCGCGACCAGATCAGTAATCATCATGGAGCATTCCGAGAAAGAAGTTTGACCGCCGATTGCGAAACACGATTGTGAAAGGTTTGGATTGGCGCGCCGCGCCCTGACTCGTCTCAGACAGAAATCAGACACGCCGCTCGAAGTTGCTTCGGCCCACTCGTTCCAACCATTGTAGCACCGCCACCCACGCCTGCTAAGGTCCGAATTCGGCTCGCGACCTTCAGACCCGATCAATCAGATGGACCAATCGCGCGGACAATGCAACCGCCCCTCGGCCCATCCCACAGGTCCCCCTGTCAAGGCGGCGGACCATAGGGACCACCTGACGGGGCGTCAATGGCGATTGCAACTGCGCGAGCGATAAAACCTGCCGTGCCGGCTCGCTGAAATGGTCGGCTTTATCGCCCATTTTACGCGCAAATAGACCGGGTTCCATCGTGACGCACTGCGTCAACATCGGCCAGGCATATGCTGCGACGCATTTTCTGTTTTGCGACGAACCGCGCCGATAGGACGGCGGCGCCACCTTCGACGCATTGCGACATGCGACCAAACGCGGCGCGCCGGTATCTTCCGCGCGCGATTTAGTTAGCGCAAAACCGATGCGCCGCGTTCACGACGCGCGCGGCTGCACCTCGGGCGGATCGATCCAGCCGACATTGCCGTCGCCGCGACGATAGATGATGTTTACGCGACCACTTCCGCCGTGCTGGAACACGATCACCGCCGCGCCGGTGAAATCCAATTCCATCACCGCTTCGCTCACCGACATGCGTTTCAACGAACTGGTTGCTTCGGCGATGATCACCGGATTGTAAGCTGTAACCTCGTCGTCGTTGTCGTCGTCGTGCGCGAGAGCTTCGAGCACGTAGCTGCGCGTATCGAGCGGCCCCACCTCGCGCTCGGCGATGACGGCCGCCGCGGCGTGAGACTTACGCGCCGAGCGATCCTTCAGACGACTCTTGTAACGCCGCAATCGCTTTTCGATCTGGATGAGAGCCTGGTCCGCACTGGCATAGGCATCGGTGGCGTTGGATTCGGCTTCGAGCGTGATGCCGGAATCCAGATGCAGCGCACAATCGGTTTTGAATCCAAAGCCGTCCTTACTGAAAGTCATATGACCGGAATAGTTGCCGTCGAAATATTTACGCAGCACTTCCTCTGTGCGGTCGCTGACACGCCCGCGTAAGGCTTCACCGATATTGATGCTTTTGCCCGAGACTCGAATGCTCATGTCGTACCTCGATTCATCACACCTCATGGGGTGCCGCGAATCCATTGTCCGTGACACCCGCATGACAGAGTATTCCGATGAATGAGGTTGCAATCAAGCCCGTTCGATGTCGCGATGATGTGAGCGACGTGATCGAATGCGGTAGACCTTTCGGGCAACAGCACGCGCAGCTATGGCAGCGACGCTATTGATACCAACCCTTGCGTATGACGTTTAACGTCCTACTAGAGCTGTCTCCGTTTCGATAGAATCGAAATGGGGCTCTAGATTCTTGTTTTGACGCGTTTTCTTCACGCGAACCGGATTCCACTTCGCTCGAAAACGCTATCGCTCGCGGCCGATGGCGCGCGCCGGGCCGAGCAAGTTCTGCTTGTCGCGCCGGCGTTGCACCGACGACGGAATCCGCAGCGCCTCGCGGTATTTCGCCACAGTGCGCCGTGCGATATCAATCCCCGTTTCGCGCAAACGTTCCACGATGGTATCATCGGAAAGAATATTGTCCGGCTGTTCGGCATCGATCAACTGCTTGATCTGGTGACGAACAGCTTCGGCCGAATGCGCCTCGCCGCCGTCGGCGGCGGCGATCGACGCCGTGAAAAAATATTTCAGTTCGAACACGCCGCGATTGGTCGCGACGTATTTATTGGCGGTGACGCGTGAGACCGTCGATTCATGCATTTGAATCGCGTCCGCAACAGCCTTGAGATTCAGCGGCCGCAGATGCGCGACGCCATGCGCGAAGAAACCGTCCTGCTGCCGCACGATCTCGGTCGCCACTTTCAGGATGGTGCGGGCGCGCTGATCGAGCGCGCGCACCAGCCAGGTGGCGTTTTGCAGGCAATCGCTGAAGTAACTCTTGTCGCCGTCCTTGCGCGCGCTTTTCGCAAGCTGCGTGTAGTAGGTCTGGTTGACCAGCACTTTCGGCAGGGTGTCACTGTTGAGTTCGACAAGCCAGCCGCCGTCCGCGCCGGGCCGCACATAAACGTCGGGCACAACGGTCTGCACCTTGACGCTGGCGAATTGCAGACCGGGCTTCGGATTGAGCCGGCGGATCTCCGCGATCATGTCGCTGAGATCGTCGTCATCGACGCCGCACAGCTTGCGCAGGGCCGCAATATCGCGCCGCGCCAGAAGATCGAGATTGTCCACCAGTGCCTGCATCGCCGGATCGAACCGGTCGCGCTCGCGCAGTTGAATGGCAAGGCATTCGCTTAAGGAGCGCGCGCAGACGCCGGACGGATCGAAGCTCTGCAACACGCCGAGCACCGCCTCGACCTGTTGCTGCGTTGCGCCGAGCCGCTCGGCGACGTTGCCGAGATCGGGCGGCAGGTAGCCGGCCTCGTCCACCAGATCGATCAGGTAACGGCCAATCATGCGCTGCGAGGGCAGCGGCAGCGCCACCGACAATTGCTCGGCGAGATGATCGGCAAGCGAGGTTTCCGCCGCGACGAAGGCTTCGAGGTTGTAATCGTCGTCGTTCGAGGCGCCGCCGCCCCATTCGGTATAGGCGGTGGGCGCGGCGTCCTGCGCAGCACGCGCGGCGGCGTCCGCCGGCTCCTCGGGAAAGACGTTGTCGAGGCGAGTGTCGAGCGAGCCTTCGATCTCGGCGCGGCTGCCG
>JAFKKL010000270.1 GCA_017305595.1 Hyphomicrobiales bacterium
CGCCTTACCCCATTCCCGGCGTCGTCCCCGCGCAGGCGGGGACCCGTACGCCGTGTCGTCCATGATGCGGGTCGCGCGAGTGGCTTTTGATAGGCGGTCGTGCTGAACACGAACCCTAGGGGTTATGGGTCCCCGCCTGCGCGGGGACGACGATTGTCGTGTTGCATGTCCGTGCGCAAAATCGGTCAGTTGTCACGACGCCCGCTTGCGTCGCGCCGGGGTCTTGGCGGTTTTACGTCGCGCCGTGCTCTGGGCTCGGCGAGGGGTTGGCTTCTTACGTCCGAGACTAGTGCGGAGTGCGCCCATCAGGTCGACGACGTTGTCGGGCCTGGCCTCCGGTTCCGGCGCCTTGATGACCTTGCCGGACGCCTTGCGCTTCACCAGCGCCTTCAGCGCCGTCTCGTACTTGTCCTTGAACTTGCCCGGATCGAACTTCGCCGACTTGGTGTCGAGGATATGCGCGGCCAAATCCACCATGTCCTTCGAGATGCGCGGCGAGGGGATATCGTCGAAGTAATCGTCGGCGTCGCGCAGTTCGTAAGGGTAGCGCAGCGTGGTGCCGAGCAGCCCCTTGTCGAGCGGCCGCAGGGCGATGACGTGTTCACGGTTGGTCAGCACAATGCGGGCGAGCGCCGCCTTGTCCTGCCGTTTCATCGCATCGCGGATCACGGCGAAGGCGTCGATGCCGGTCTTGCCGTCGGGCGCAATGAAATAAGGCTTTTCGAAATAGCGCTCGTCGATCTCCTCGCGCGGCACGAAGGTATCGATCTCGATGGTGTGGCTGCTCTCGATCTGCACCGCATCAAGGTCCTCTTGATCGATTTCGACGTACTTGCCTTTCGATAATTCGTAGCCGCGGCCCTTCTGGTCCTTCTCGACCACGTCGCCGGTCTCGGCATCGACCATCTGCTGGCGCAACCGATGGCCGGTCTCCTTGTTGATCTGGTGGAAGTGCGTTCGTTCCGATGCCGTCGTGGCCGGGTAGAGCACGACGGGACAGGACACCAGCGACAGTTTCAGCAAGCCTTTCCAATACGCACGCGGCGGCATGACGATCCCTTTCGTGGAGTCGGAACTTTAACGGCGATGGGAACTTTTCGTTCCGGACGCGGAGCAGCGCATGGCTAGGAAGATCACCAAGAAGAAGACTACCATCAAGAAGAAGCCCGCCAAGAAGCAGCTCGCCAAATACCGGGCGAAACGGGATTTCGAGGTAACGGCGGAGCCCGCCGGCACGACGGCGGTGAAGGCGAGCAAGCGGCGGCGCTTCGTGATCCAGAAGCACGACGCGACCCGGCTGCATTACGACCTGCGGCTTGAACTCGACGGCGTATTCAAGTCATGGGCGGTGACGCGCGGTCCCTCGCTCGATCCCGCCGACAAGCGCCTCGCCGTGGAGGTGGAGGACCATCCGCTCGATTACGGCGACTTCGAAGGCACCATTCCGAAAGGCCAGTATGGCGGCGGCACGGTGATGATCTGGGATCGCGGTTACTGGACCAGCGACGATCCCGAGCGCGGATTGAAGAAGGGCGACCTGAAATTTACGCTGGACGGCGATAAGCTGCGCGGCGAATGGGTGCTGGTGCGGATGCGTCACGACCGCACCGGCGGCAAGCGCACCAACTGGCTGCTGATCAAGCATCGCGACGATGCCGCGCGCGACGGCAAGGCCAACGACATTCTCGAGCAAAAGGATTCCGTCGCCTCCGGCCGCAGCATGGACGCGATCGCGGCCGGCAGGGGCAAGGGTCCGAAGCCATTCATGACGGCAAAGCGCGCCCGCGCGCCGGCTAGCGCGGAATGGGATTCCAACAAAGGCATCGCCGCAAAGGCGCGCACCAGCGCGAAGCGATCACTCGCGAAAGCCAAGACGATGAAGGCCGAAGTCATGCCTGAGTTCATCGGTCCGCAACTCTGCACTGCGCGCGAGCGGCCGCCGTCCGGCACGGGCTGGGGCCACGAGATCAAGTTCGATGGCTACCGCATTCAGTTGCGGGTGTCGGATGGCGAAGTCTCGCTGCGTACCCGTAAGGGCCTCGACTGGACCGCGAAATTCCCGGCGATCGCCGTTACCGCGAAAGAGCTACCGGATTGCATCATCGACGGTGAGGTCGTCGCGCTGGATGGGAAAGGCGCGCCGGATTTTGCCGGCTTGCAGGCGGCGTTGAGCGACGACGATACCGATCAACTGATCTTCTTCGCGTTCGATCTGCTGTTTGCAGCAGGTCACGACTGGCGCGATCAGCCGCTGACGGATCGCAAGGCCGCCTTGGCCGAACTACTGGAGAACAGCATTAAGAGCACCGCGCGTGGTGATATCCGTTACGTCGAACATTTCGAGACCGGCGGCGATGCCGTGCTGCGCTCCGCATGTCGCATGTCGCTGGAAGGCATCATCTCCAAGCGGCTCGATGCGCCGTATCGCTCGGAACGCACCATGGACTGGATCAAATCGAAATGCCGCGCCGGTCATTAGGTGTTACTCGGCGGCTGGCAGAGTAATACCGGCAAATTCCGCTCGCTGATGGCGGGCGTTCATCGCGGCGATCATTTGATCTATGTCGGCAATGTCGGCACGGGTTTCGGGCAGGACGTGGTGAAGCGGCTGATGCCGAAATTGAAAGCCAATGCTACAAGCAAGAGTCCGTTCGGCGGCAAAAACGCGCCGGCGAAAAAGGCCGACGTGCATTGGCTGCGCCCCGACCTCGTGGCCGAGATCGAATTCGCCGGCTGGACCGGTGCGGGTAACATCCGGCAGGCAGCGTTCAAGGGCTTGCGTCAGGACAAGCCGGCGGACGAGGTAGTGGCCGAAAAGCCTGCATCGGCGAAAGAGACGCAGGTGGCGACACCAGCGCCGAGGGCATCGCGGACGAAAAACAGCACGGTTCGTCGTGTCGCGGCCGCGCGAACATCGGAACGCTCGGTGGTGATGGGCGTGCCGATCAGTCATCCCGACAAAGCGCTATGGCCCGACGACGGCGCGGGCGCGCCGATCACCAAGCTCGATCTCGCGACCTACTTCGAGGCGGTCGGCGACTGGCTGATGCCGCACATCAAGGGGCGGCCGTGTTCGATCGTCCGCGCGCCCGACGGCATCGAAGGCGAAACATTCTTTCAACGTCACGCAATGAAAGGCTCATCCAGTCTGTTCGAAACGGTGAAGGTTTCCGGCGACCGCCAACCCTATCTCCAGATCGATCGCATCGAAGGTCTCGCCGCGGTAGCGCAGATGGGCGGCATCGAACTGCACGCTTGGAACAATGCGCCGGACGATCCTGCAATGCCGGGGCGGCTGGTGTTCGATCTCGATCCCGCGCCCGATGTCGGCTTCGACACGGTGATCGAAGCGGCGCAGACCATGCGGGAACGGCTCGACGAACTCGGGCTCGTGTCGTTCTGCAAGACCACCGGCGGCAAGGGCCTGCATGTGGTGACGCCATTGGCGGTGAAAAAATCGGACAAGCTCACATGGAAAGATGCGAAGGCGTTCGCCAGGGAGGTTTGCCAGCGTCTCGCCGACGACGAGCCGGAGCGCTATCTCATCACGATGGCCAAGGCGCAGCGCAAGGGCAAAATTTTTCTCGACTACTTGCGCAACGACCGGATGGCGACGGCGGTCGCGCCGCTGTCGCCGCGTGCGCGGCCGTTGGCGACGGTATCGATGCCGCTGACTTGGACGCAGGTGCGCGCCGGGCTGGACCCGAAGCGGTTCACGCTGCGCACCGTGCCGAAGTTGCTGAAGGCCTCCACGGCGTGGCACGATTATGATGATGGCGCGCGGCCGCTAAGTGAGGCGATCCGCCGACTC
>JAFKKL010000271.1 GCA_017305595.1 Hyphomicrobiales bacterium
CGACGATGGCGTCCACGAAGAACTCTATCCCGATCCGTCTGGCGAGCCGAGCTCGTTTCCGGATTCCGCGGCGATGCGCCAGAAGTTTCTGACGCTGGCGCGGCCGGTGCTCGACGGTCAGGCCGAAAAATTCGCCGACGCCATCCTGTCGCTGGAAACCTATGACCGCGCCGCAAGCGCGATCCAGCTCGGCCGCGCCTGAGGCGGACCGCTATCTCATGACACGCCGTCGACGATGACGACGTCGCCGTCGGCGATCTGCTGACGGATGCGGATCGCCGCCTGATACTCTGGACTGTTGTAACAGGCCAATGCGGTCGCGCGGTCGGGAAACTCGATCACGACGTTACGATTGCGGTTGCTGCCTTCCAGCGCTTCGAATGCACCGCCGCGCACCAGAAAATTCGCGCCGAACTTCTCGAACGCCGGCCGTGCCGTCGCGACATACTCCGGATAACGATCGGGTTCGCGAACCGAGACGCGAGCGATCCAATAGGCTTTCGGCATGGTGTCCTCCTTGCGACCGAACGCTTGTAGCATGGCGTCGACCCGGAGACATTCGACTTTCGCGCGGCAGCTTTTACTCTCTCATGCAAGCAACCAGCGGAAAGCACGGCGCAATTCATCCGTGCCGTCACGCGGATACCAGCGACCATGCGCGAGTATCACGCGCTCCGGATTCCAGCCGATCATAGTCTCAACCGCCGCTCTCAACCCGGCGCGATCCTTGAACGTTGCCCGCATGTCGCGCGGCATCGACCCATGGGGGTCGCGGACACCGCCGAACCGCGTCAGCATGCGCATCCACCATGACGGCAGCTTCTCGGCTTCGAAATTCTCGATGAAATCCGTCAGGATCAATGTCCGGCTCGGGCGATGGAAGAAGACAACTTCCGTCATGTAACGTCCGGCAACCGGCAGCGTGGGAATCGCCTCGTCCCACGGAAAACCCTGAGCCCGGTCGAGCGTCGAACAATCGAAATCGATCCGGCTGCCGGCCTGCTCACGCACCCTCGGCGCAAGATAAACCGCGGCATCGGGAAACGCGTTGTGCCAGTCAGGAATCCACCAATAGTGGATGCGATTGGGACTGATGATCCAGCGCGGCGCGCCGACCGCCGCGATCTGCGCTCTCAACGCATCGGTCAATGGCGTCGGTGAATGGACGAAAAGTCCGCCGACCAGGCGAACGATCGTCATGCGCGTCGAAAACGGCATCCTCAACAACGGCGGACCGAAGCGGATCAACGGTCCATCGACGATCCAGACGTCATTTGCGACCGGCTTGAGGGTGTTCAGCGGCGGATAGGTCGCATCGGTCATGTCGCGGCTCCTCGCTCAGCCGCGCAGACACGCCTCCGTGACATGCGCAACCCTTCGCCTTGAAACACCCGCCATCGGGCAGGATAATGACCGCCTTTATTCGGGAACAACGAGGTGCCCCATGAGCTGGATGCCAACTAATGATCCGATCCTCGGCGATCCGCAAACCTGCGACGCGCTCGACCTCGTCATCGTGCCGCGCACCCGCGACCTCGGCGACGGTTTTGAGGTCCGCCGCGCGTTGCCGCACGGCAAGCGGCAGATGGTCGGACCCTTTATCTTCTTCGATCATTTCGGGCCGGTGCAATTCGTCTCCGGTCAAGGTATGGACGTGCGGCCGCATCCGCATATCGGGCTCGCCACCGTCACCTACCTGTTCGACGGCTCGATCATGCATCGCGACAGCGAGGGCAACGTGCAGGAGATCCAGCCCGGCGCCATGAACCTGATGACCGCCGGGCGGGGCATCGCGCATTCCGAACGCACCCCGGACGTGCAGCGCGCCAACGGCCAGAAGATGCTCGGCCTGCAAAGTTGGATCGCGCTGCCGAAGGACCGCGAGGAGATCGCGCCGACCTTCCAGCACTACGGCGCGGACAGCCTGCCGAGCGTAAAGGACACCGGCTTCACCGCGCGCGTCATCGCCGGCAGTTCGTTCGGCGTGGCGTCGAAGGTCGACATGGTGTCGCCGTGGTTTTACGCCGAGGTCTCGCTCGACGAAGGCAAAAGCGTGCCGCTCGACGCCGACCATGAGGAACGCGCTATCTACGTGGTGGACGGCGAGGTGGAAATCGCCGGCGACCGTTACGAAGGCCCGCGGATGCTGATCTTCCGCCCCGGCGACCGCATCACCGTCCGCGCCACCCGGCCTTCGCGCATGATGTTCCTCGGCGGCACCGCGCTGGAAGGCCCGCGCTACGTCTGGTGGAATTTCGTGTCCTCCAGCAAGGAGCGGATCGAGCAGGCCAAGGAGGACTGGAAGAGCGGGCGCTTCGAGGCGGTGCCGAACGAGACCGAATTCATCCCGCTGCCGGAGCGATAGGCCTTTGCAGGCGGCCCGGCCCGGCGTATCACCGGGCTTTCCGTCTTGCTCAAAAAGTGACCTGCCATGACCACGATGCTCGCCAGCGACCTGCCCCTGCCACGCCTCGGGCGCGGCAAGGTGCGCGATATCTACGACGCCGGCGACGACCGCGTGCTGCTGGTGACCACCGACCGTATCAGCGCCTTCGACGTGGTGATGGGCGAGACCATTCCGATGAAGGGTGCGGTGCTGACCCAGACCAGCGCGTTCTGGTTTGGCCAGCTCGGCAACACCGTGCCGCATCACATGATCAGCGCCGACGCCGACGAGATCATCGCGCAGGTCCCGGCGTTGCGCGCGCATCGCGCATCGCTTGCGGGCCGCGCGATGCTGTGCAAGCGCACCACCGTATTTCCCATCGAATGCGTGATCCGTGGCTATCTCTCCGGCTCGGCCTGGAAAGAATACGCGCAGTCCGGCACGCTGGCGGGCGAGAAGCTGCCGGCGGGACTGATCGAGAGCATCAAGCTTGAGCCCGCAATCTTCAGCCCCGCGACCAAGGCCGAAACCGGCCACGACGAGAACATCACCATTGCGCGGATGCGCGAGATCATCGGCACTGAGGCTACCGCCGCGCTGGAGACGATGACCCGCGCCGTCTACGCGAAAGGCGAGACCATCGCCCGTGAACGCGGCATCATCATCGCCGACACCAAATTCGAATTCGGCCGCGACAAGGCCGGCAACATTATCCTGATCGACGAGGTGATGACGCCGGACAGTTCGCGCTTCTGGGCCGTCGACGCCTATAAGCCGGGCCGAGCACAAGCGAGCTTCGACAAGCAACCGCTGCGCGACTATCTCGACGCCGAGCGCCGCGCCGGCCGCTGGAACGGCGAAGCTCCTCCGCCGCCGTTGCCGGCCTCCGTGGTCGACGCCACCAGTCAGCGCTACCTCGACGCCTATCGGCGATTGACGGGACGCGAGTTGAAGGTGGGGTGAGCGAGGGACCCGCGCCTTCGCACGTTTTATCCTCTTAGCTACTCCTATCTGTAGTCCTCTCCGCGGCTTGCAGTCCCTCCAAGCATCATGGCCGGGCTTGACCCGGCCATCCACGTCTTCCTTACTGGACGGGCATCAAGACATGGATGCCCATGACGAGCACGGGCATGACGACGGAAGCGTTCCGTCAAAAGGAAACGTCGCAGAGAGGAAACCCCATGACCGATGACAATGCCGTTCTCATCGAGCGCGACGGCCCCATCACCATCATCTCGATCAATCGTCCCGAACGCCGCAATGCCGTTGACGGCCACACCGCGCGCATCCTCTACGACACGTTCCTTGCATTCGACGGCGATGACAGCGCTTCCGTCGCGGTGTTCACCGGCGTCGGCGGCCACTTCTGCGCGGGTGCGGACCTGAAAGCGGTTGCGGCCGGCGACATCGAGAAGCGGCG
>JAFKKL010000034.1 GCA_017305595.1 Hyphomicrobiales bacterium
TCGCCGGCGGCTTCTCGCCGCGCGCCAAGCGCGACAGCGTCACCCTCACCCACACCTCCAGCGCCGGCACCCTGCGTGCCGTGGTGCCACCCGCCACCCCGATCAATCCGGGCGACACCATCGTCGTCGGCGAACGCTGGTTCTGAACGATGCCTGAAATATCCAGTGAGCCGCTGCGCATCCTTCACGCGGTGCGCGCCCCGGTTGGCGGCATCATTCGACACATCCTCGATGTCGCTAACGGTCAGGTCGACCGCGGTCACCACGTCGGCGTCATCGCCGACAGTCTGACCGGCGGCGCGCGGGCCGATGCGCTGCTGGCGGACATCGCGCCGCGGCTGAAACTCGGCGTCCATCGCATCGCTATCCACCGCCAGCCGCACCCGGCTGATCTGGCGGCGTGGCTCAAGTTTCGCAAACTGGCCAACGAGCTGAAACCCCAGGTGCTGCACGGCCACGGCGCAAAAGCCGGCGTTTTCATTAATCTGACGCCGCGCGCGAATGAGGCCATTCACGTCTACACCCCACACGGCGGCTCGCTGCATTTTCCGCCGAATACGCTGGCAGGTGCCTTCTACAGCCGTCTCGAACGCGCGCTGATGAACCGCATCGACCTGTTCCTGTTCGAAAGCATGTTCGCACGTGACACCTTCCAGCGCGTGATCGGCACGCCGGCTGGATTGGTGCGATGTGTCTTTAACGGCGTCACTGCGCGCGAGTTCGACCCGATCACCGTGGCAAGTGACGCGACTGACGTGGTCTATGTCGGCGAGTTTCGTCACATCAAGGGTGCCGATCTATTGGTCGATGCCGTGGCCGAACTCCGCGCGAGCGGCAAGCCAGTGACGCTGACGCTCGCCGGCGACGGCGAGGAAACCGCCGCGATCAAGGCGCAAGTCGAGCGGCTCGGGCTGACCCAGGCGGTTCGTTTCATTGGCCACGTCCAGGCCCGCCATGGCTTTGCGCAAGGGCGCTTACTGGTGGTGCCGTCACGCGGCGACTCGATGCCCTACGTGGTGATCGAGGCCGCCGCCGCCGGCATCCCGATGATTGCCGCCAATGTCGGTGGCATTCCGGAGATTTTCAGCCCGCATCACGATGCGTTGTTCGCCCCGAATACGCCGAGCGCGATTGCCGCGGCGATCACCACGGCGATGGCAGACCGTGATGCCGCGCTGGCGCGCGCAAAAGCTCTACGCGAGCGCATTTTCCTGCATTTTTCACAAAACAGCATGGTCGAAGGCGTGATCGCCGGGTATCGCGAGGCGTTTGCCAAACGTTAACCGTCCTCGACAGGCTCACTCTGATTCTTCGCTGACGTTCACTAAGTGGTGGGAACCGCCTCACTACAGTCGCGCGTGCCCAAGGGGCACACGCAAATCAAGTGGACATCAACGTGGAACCCATCAACGCCCGCTCCATGATCGACGCCGCAGCCGCCGCCGGGGGCGCCCCCCGCGTGGAGCGCCGACGGCGGCTGTCGGCAGCAGCATTGGCGGTCGCCAACCAGAAGGTCCGCAAGGCCTATTCACCCGTTGTCATCGTCGGACTGGTACGCCTTGCCGACTTCATCCTGATCGCGGCGATCGGCCTTGCGGTGTATCTCGGGTATGTCACGCGGCTCGATGGCTTCAGCTGGTACTATCCGATTTCCATTCTCTGCGTGACACTCGTTTCGGTCGCGACCTTCCAGGCCGCTGATCTCTACGAAATTCAGATGTTTCGCGGAAAATTGCGGCAGATGACGCGAATGATCTCCGCGTGGGCGCTGGTCTTCCTGCTGTTCATCGGGGTCTCGTTCTTCCTCAAGAGCGGCACATCGTTTTCGCGGTTGTGGTTGTCGGCCTACTTCGTCTGCGGACTGGCGGGGCTGATTGCCGGCCGACTTTTGCTGCGCTCGCTGATCCGCCGCTGGGCACGTGAAGGCCGCCTTGATCGCCGCACTGTCATCATCGGTGCCGACGAGAACGGCGAGAAGTTGATCGAGCTGCTCAAGAAGCAGCACGATTCCGATCTGGATATCCTCGGCGTGTTCGACGATCGCAGCGATACACGCTCACTCGACACCTGTGCCGGGCTCCCGAAACTGGGAAAGATCGACGACATCATCGAATTCGCCCGTCGCACCCGCATCGACCTCGTCCTGTTCGCGATGCCGATCTCGGCCGAGACGCGCATTCTCGAAATGCTGAAGAAGCTGTGGGTGCTCCCGGTCGATATCCGGCTGTCGGCGCACACCAACAAGCTCCGCTTCCGTCCGCGCTCCTATTCTTACCTCGGCAAGGTGCCGACGCTCGACGTCTTCGAAGCCCCCATCACCGATTGGGATCAGGTGATGAAATCGCTGTTCGACCACGTCGTCGGCGCCATCCTGCTGATATTGCTGTCGCCGCTGATGGCGCTGATCGCGCTTGCCATCAAGCTCGACAGTCCCGGACCGGTGCTGTTCCGGCAGAAGCGCTTCGGATTCAACAACGAGCGCATCGAAGTTTTCAAATTCCGCTCGCTCTATCACAATCATGCCGACCCGCTCGCCAGCAAGGTCGTCACCAAGAACGATCCACGCGTGACGCGCGTCGGCAAGTTCATCCGTAAGAGCAGCATCGACGAGTTACCGCAACTGTTCAATGTGGTGTTCAAGAACAACCTCTCGCTGGTCGGCCCGCGCCCGCATGCGGTGCAAGGCAAACTGAAAAGCCGCCTGTTCGACGAAACGGTCGACGGTTACTTCGCCCGCCATCGCGTCAAACCCGGCATCACCGGTTGGGCCCAGATCAACGGCTGGCGCGGTGAAGTCGACAGCGAAGAGAAAATCCAGAAGCGCGTCGAGTTCGATCTCTATTACATCGAGAACTGGTCGGTGTTGTTCGATACCTACATTCTGCTGAAAACGCCGATCGCGCTTCTGAAGACGGAGAATGCGTATTGAGCGCGGCTTGACGGCCGCGATCGGGCAGATGCGGCCATATTGCGTAAGAGTGTGAGCGTGTGATGACGGACTTCGCCGCAAGCTACGGCTCCTTGCCGCCCGCCCTGGTCATGCCGCGCGTTGCGGCGCTTCAACGCGGCCTGCTCTGGCTGGTCGGATGCTCCGGCGCGGTGGTGTTCTTCGAACCGAGCCCCTACGAACTCACCACACTGCTGGCGATGGTCGTGCTGGTCGCGACCGGGCTGAGCCTGCGGCTGGCATTCCTGCCGCTCGCGGCGATGCTGTTCCTCGTCAACATCGGCTACACGATTTGCGCGGCCGACCTAATGAATCAGTCCCGGATCGTCACCTGGATTCTGACGTCGTGGTACATGGCGATCACCGCCATCTTCTTCGCCATGGCGGTGGCGCAGGACACATACGCTCGACTCGACTTTCTCCGGCGCGGCCTGATTTTTGGTGCGCTCATCGCGTCGCTCGCGGGTATCGCCGGTTACTTCAGATTGTTCCCCGGCGCATATGGCCTGTTCACGCTTTACGGCCGCGCGATGGGTCCGTTCAAGGACCCCAACGTGTTTTCGGCGTTTCTGGTGCTGCCGGCGTTGTTCCTCCTGCAAAGCGTGGTCAGCGATCGCTTCGGTAAGGCGCTGCGGAGCACGCTTGTCCTCGGCATCATCACGTTGGCGCTGCTGCTGGCCTTCTCGCGCGCCGCTTGGGGTCAATTCATCATCGCTTCCGCCTTCATGCTGTTCATGATGGTGCTGACCAGCAGGACCAATATCCAGCGCTCGCGTATCATCACGTTGTCGGTAGCGGCGCTGCTGATGGGCGTCGTGCTGCTATTAGCTCTGCTGTCGTTCGATTCGATCGATACGATTTTCAAACAGCGCGCCAGCTTCGATCAGAGCTACGATGAAGGCCGGTTCGGTCGCTTCGGTCGGCACATTCTCGGTGCGCGCATGGCACTCGATTTGCCGTTCGGAATTGGTCCGTTGCAGTTCACCAAGTTTTTCCCGGAAGACACTCATAACTCTTATCTCAATGCCTTCATGTCAGGCGGCTGGATAAGCGGCGTGTGTTATCCGGCGTTGATCGGCACCACCGTCGTCCTCGGCTTCCGCTACGCTTTCGTTCGCACCCCGTGGCAGCGTGTCTACCTCGCGGTGTTTGCAACCTTCCTCGGCACCGTCGGCGAGGCCTTCATCATCGACACCGATCACTGGCGCCATTTCTGGATGATGATGGGCCTGATGTGGGGCATGTTCGCCGCCAATCAGCAGCACATCGCAACGGCGCGCCGAAGCTGGGGCGCGGCAAAGGCAGCGATCGGCTGGCCGTCCACGGCACCGGCTTAGACGTCAGATGGATTCGATCCCGTTCAAACCTGTTCGATTGCGAACGTCATTCCGGCATGATCGCTTAAGCGTTTGATCAGGCGATGGCCGAAAGCCGCGCCCGGCGTCCAGATGCCGCCCGACACGTCGGATGCCTCGCGCACCAGACAGATGGCGCTTTCGGCAATCATCTTCGCGGTACAGCCGTAACCGGGATCGCGGTCACCGGTGACGACTGCGCGCATTTGGCGACCATCCGGCGCGATGCCGAAGAAAAGCAGGTCGAAGTAGCCGGCCTCGCGCTCTTCCTTTGACGGTCCCTCGCCCGGCTTGGGGCCGCCCTGCGCGCCCAGCTTGTTATTCCCGGCGATAATGGCCTTGGCCGTGGCTTCGCCGGTGTCTTTCGGTCCTGCCACCATCATCTCGTCGTAGACGAAATCCTGACCGTAAGGGAAACCCAACAGGAAGTTGGAGCGATGCACGTTGCGGGTGTTGATGTTCGCCATCACGAACGGCGCGACCCACATGTCGAGGTCGTCGTCGAATTGCGGCTTGTTGCCGGGCGGCTGCTTCGGCCCTTGGAATCCCGGCGTCAGCACGAACGGATCGCGTAGCATCGGCAACAGGCTCGGATCGTTAGCCGCGGCAGAGAAGATCGCTTTCATGCTCGCCGCCGTGCCGCCGGAGAACGTGCCCTTCATCTTGCGCACGCGGCCTTTGACGCGGTTGAAGGCCGAACCGAATTTTGCCTTGGCAGCGTCCTGCAAGAAGAACACGCCAAGTTCGAACGGAATCGAATCATAGCCGCACGAGAACACGATACGCGCGCCCGACGCCTGCGCGGCCGCGTGATACTTGTCGATCATCTGCCGCATCCACACCGGCTCGCCGCAGAGGTCGAGATAATCGGTATCGCTCGCAACACAGGCCGCAACCAGATCGGTGCCGTAGAGCTGATACGGCCCCACGGTGGTCAGCACCACTTTGGTCCGCTTCAGCATCGCCTCGAGTGAAGCCGGATCGGCCGCGTCGGCGGCAATCAGCGGCGTATCTTTCGGCGCGCCGATCTCGTCGCGCACCCCCGCGAGCTTGTCGAGGCTGCGCCCAGCCATCGCCCATTTCAGATCGCGCGGCTCGCCGCTGCGCGACGCCAGATATTCCGCCACCAGCCGGCCGGTGAAACCGCTGGCGCCATAAACGACGATATCGAATTCGGCCGAGGGTTTCATTGGCTGGACTCCATGAATCGATGCGGCGCGCACCGGGGCGCCCGTTCCATCACTGCCGGGCAGATCGGTCAAGCCCGCACGGCGCCGGCATCATGCGGTTATGCCGGTCTCGCGCGGCAATGTGCTGGCAAAGGCCTACTTCCGGTCGGCGTAAGACGCGCCCATACCGGCGCGGACATCGCTCTGGATGCCATAGGGCGCGATCGGATAACGCAGGCCGTTCTTGGCCAACGCCTTCATGCCGACCACCGCCTTGGCGAGGTGCGCCGGCGACAGCGCCATCAGCATCTCCTCGTCCGGCACGCCGCCATAGCGCCGCTCGGCGAAGCACGGCAGCGACAAGCTCGGCTCGCCGGTTGCGAGCGCCCGCCCCCAGGAATCGGCGCAGGCGGTTTCGCCGACCACGCCCCATTCGAACTTCTTGTAACCGGTATATTGCAGCCCGTTGATGAGGATGATCATCTGGCCGGGCGTGGCGTAGACCATGCAGATATCCGGCGGGTTCAGGCGGCCGCTGGCGAGCGGGCTGACGGCCATCGCCTGGTAACGGCCGTATGGCACCGTGCACAGCGCTTCCTGCCGCTTCTGCGCGTCTTCCTGCGTGCCGTGCCAGACGCCGACATAGGATTCGCCTTTGAGCCATTTCTCGTCGGTGGGCGCGAGGCCGATCACCGCGCGACATTGCGCGCCGACCAGATCGGCCGAAGTGATGCCGACAGTCCAGCCGAGACGCGACGCCATGCTGACGATCTGATCGGTGGTGTGGATGGCGCTCGGCCGGCGGATTTTCGGGATCGCTTCCATCTCCGCCACGGTGGCAAACATCTTCATGCCGATCACGGTGGTCTTGAGACGCAGCAGCATATTCAGATCGGCGACGAGCGCCGCGAGATCGATCTTGTCCGTCGGTGCCGTCTCGCGCGTCTTCACGTCCTGCTGCATGGCTTGGTCCCTTGTCTGTGTTCCGTTCTGCATGCAGTTTAGAACAACAATAAACAATGGAAACCGTAAAACGCGAACGGCGGCGATCCTTGTGGACGCGCCGCCGCAACTGCAAAGGTCTTCGAGTTGTCCGATTATCGCCGAGACTATTTCGTGGTGTAGCCGCCGTTGACCAGAATGGTTTGCCCGGTCATCCACCAGCCGTCCGACACCAGGAAGCGAATGAACGGCACGATATCCTCGATATCGGTGAGACCGGTCTTTGAGAACTTCGACAGCGCCGCAGCGGTCTTGTGATAGGCCACCGCATCCGCGCCTTCGGCCGGATAGAAGAACGGCGTATCCATCGGCCCCGGCCCGATCGCCGTTACCGAGATGCCGCGCTCACCGAATTCCTTCGAAGCGGCGCGGGTAAAGTGTTCCACCGGCGCCTTGGTGCCGGCATAGGACGCGTAAAAGGGCGTATAGGCGCCGAGCAGCGACGTCACCAGCGTGCAGATCTTGCCGTTGTCGTTGAGATGGCGACCGGCTTCCTTGAGAAAGAAGAACGCCGACTTGGCGTTCACCGCGCTCATCTCGTCGTATTCCGCTTCGCTGATCTCCACCATCGGCTTCTTCAGCACCTTGCCGACGGTGTTGATGGCGATGTCCGGTTTGCCGACGGCGGCGACGGCATCCGCGAACAGTTTCTCCATCGCCGCAGCGGTGGTCAGATTGCCTTGCAAGGCCACCGCGTTCGCGCCGGCGGCCTTGATCGCCGCCACCGTCTTGTCGGCGTCGGCCTTGCTCGCGGCGCTGTTGTAGTGGATCGCTACCGCTTTGGCGCCATGTGCGGCCAGGTCCCGCGCCAGCAGGCCGCCGAGATTTTTGGCGCCACCGGCGATGATGACGGTTTTTCCCTTGATGCTGTGATCGGTCATGTCCTGCTGCTCCAGTCTGGGGCCACCCATGCGGCCTCCAAGCATAACTATCATCTCGATAATTCGGTTAAACTGGCTTTATTTGACATGATATGTCAGAATTTTCGAACAATCATCGACTTGGCTAACTCATCAATGGACCGCATCGAGCTTTTCAGGATTTTCGCGCGCGTTGTCGAAAGCGGCTCCTTCACCAAGGCCGCAACCACTCTGGGCCAGCCGCGCTCGTCGATTTCGGCCGCGATCCAGACGCTGGAGGGCCGCGTCGGTGCGCGGCTGTTGTCGCGCACCACCCGCAGGGTCGCGCCGACGCAGGACGGCGACGCCTTCTACGAACGATGCCTGCGCGCTATCGCCGACGTCGAGGAAATCGAGAACCTGTTTCGCAACGACACCGTGCTTCCTTCCGGCCGCATTCGCTTTGACGTGCCCGGCCGCATCGGGCGCTTGATCCTTGCGCCGGCGTTGCCGGAGTTTCTCGCGCGATTTCCCGAGATCGATGTCGATTTCGGATCGACCGACCGCACAGTCAATCTGATCGAGGAGAACATCGATTGCGTTCTGCGCGTCGGCCCTCTCACCGATTCCGGCCTGATTGCGCGCCACATCGGTGAACTGCCGTTGATCAATGTCGCCAGCCCCGCCTATCTGGCGCGCCACGGTACGCCGCAACATCCCGACGATCTCGGCGCGCATCGCGCCGTGAATTATGCCTCGCCGTCGAACGGACGCATCGTGCCATGGGAATGGATCGCGGATGGCATCGTGAAAACCTGCACGCCCCGCGCACGCGTCACCGTCAACAGCGCCGAAGCCTATATCGCCTGCTGCCTCGCCGGCATCGGCCTGATCCAGATTCCCGCCTACGACGTGAAGGACCATCTTGCATCCGGCGTACTGGTCGAGGTGATGCCGAATTTTCGCGCGGCGCCGATGCCGATGACGCTGCTCTATCCGCACCGGCAGCACCTGTCGCATCGGCTGCGCGTGTTCATCGACTGGCTGGAAGGCGTGTTGCGCCGCGACGCCCTCGCCTGATCGACAATCACGGTCCGCTGACGCACACTCGCTGCCTGCAAAGCAAATGGATCATCATGGCGCATCATTATCTCCCTGCCAGTCCGAAGACCTGCCACTGGGGTTTCTTTGAAGCGAAACTGCGGCCGGTTCTTCGTATCGCCAGCGGCGACGAAGTCACTATCGATACGGTGAGTGGAAGTCCGGAAGTCGTCCCTGATCGGACCAAGTTTCACATTCCGCCCGAACTTGATGCCATTCACGCCGAGAATGAGCGCATGCTGCCCGGCCACATCCTCACCGGGCCGATCGCCATCGCAGACGCGGAGCCCGGCGATGTGCTCCAGATCGACATTCTCGATATCCGGCTGCGACAGGACTGGGGCTGGAACGTCATTCGTCCGTTGATGGGCACTCTGCCCGAGGATTTCCCCGAACAGCGCCTCGTCAACATTCCGCTCGATCAAGCGCGCATGACCGGTCGGATGCCGTGGGGCCTGGATCTTCCGCTCAAGCCGTTTTTCGGCGTCATGGGCGTATCGCCGCCGCCCGCGTGGGGACGAATCTCATCGCTGGTGCCGCGCGCGATGGGCGGCAATATCGATCTCAAGGAATTGGTCCCTGGCACCACGCTGTTCCTGCCAGTGTTCGTCCCCGATGCGATGTTTTCCTGCGGTGACGGTCACGGCGCACAAGGCGACGGCGAAGTCTGCGTCACCGCCATCGAAACGGCGTTGCAGGGCCGCTTTCGTTTCACCCTGCGCAAGGACTTGCGCTTCCCCACACCCCGCGCGGAAACGCCGACGCACTACATCACCATGGCGATGCATCCCGACTTGAACCGCTGCGCCGAGAACGCGTTGCGCGACATGATCGTGCTGCTTGGCGAGCAGCGCGGACTATCGCGCGAGGACGCTTACATGCTGTGCAGCCTCGCCGCTGATCTACGCGTGACGCAGACGGTCAACGGCTCGAAAGGCATTCACTGCATGATCGAGAAAACGATCGTGCATGGGTAACAAACTATCCGAGCTTCCAGCCGGCCTCTGCGGCGAACCGCGCGTGGAAATCGGGATCGTAGGCCGCTTCCGGCGCGCCGCGCACCCAACGATCGAGCAGTTCG
Source organism: Hyphomicrobiales bacterium (assembly GCA_017305595.1). Classification (GTDB taxonomy): domain Bacteria; phylum Pseudomonadota; class Alphaproteobacteria; order Rhizobiales; family Xanthobacteraceae; genus 62-47. The sequence continues at coordinate 9,495 of JAFKKL010000034.1, forward strand.
GCATCGTGCCCGACAAGGATACGCCAGCGATCGGCCTTGACGCCGTCGAGGATCACCTTTGCAGCGGCCGACGCCGTCATCGGTGCCTCTTCGAGGAAAACCCGCGCGCTCTCGGCCGCCATCTGCTGAATAGCGTTATCCGAAAGCTGCGAGATATCGACGCCGCCCGCCACCAGCCGCCCGCGCATCTGTTCGATCTCGTTCTGATCGAGCGTGTCGGTGTCCACGCCCTTCTGTACCCTGCGCGAATTCGACCTGATCGAGGTGCCGATGTGTCCCGGCATCACCACCGAACATTTGATGTGCGGGGCGTTCAGCCGCAGGTCGGTGATCAGCGCCTCGGTGAATCCCTTCACGGCGAATTTCGCGGCGCTGTAGGCGGTGTGCGAAACGCCCGGACCGAGCGAGGCCCAGAAGCCGTTGACGCTGGAGGTATTGACGATGTGGCCTGCATCCGCATTCACCAGCATCGGCAGGAATGTACGGGTGCCGAGATAGACACCACCCCAGCAGATGTTGAAGGTGCGCTCCCACTGGTCACGGCTGCTGGTGAAGAGACTTCCGCCGCCGCCGATGCCAGCATTGTTGAACAACAAATGAATCCTGTCCGTCGCCTGCTGAGCCGCGACATCGTCGCGAAACCGCTGCATCTGCGCCTCATCGGAGACATCGGCCACATGCGTGGTGATGCGCAACCCTTGTGGAAGGCGCTCGGCTTCACACAGCCGCTTGGTCTCCGCCATGTTCGCCGCCGACACATCGCACATCGCGACGTTGCAGCCTTCAGCGACAAGCTGTCGAGCCAGTTCGCGGCCCATGCCCGTGCCACCGCCGGTGATGACCGCGATCCGCCCTGCAAAATCCTTCATGCGTGTTCCTCGCCTTTCGCGTGCGTCAATTCTTTCAGCTTCACCATGCACTGCAAAGTGAGATTCACCGGCGTCGGAATATTCAATTCCGCGCCCTTGCGAACCACGTAGCCGTTCAGAAAATCGATCTCGCTCGGACGCCCGCGCGCGACATCCTGCGCCGTCGACGAATATTGCTTCGGCATCGACGTCACCAACGCGACAGTCGAAGCATACATGTCGTTGGGCAATGCAACGCCCAAGGCGTCGGCCACCGCCGCGCATTCCTCGACGACGTTGCGCATCACCTCGCGCACGCCATCGACATCGAACAACCGGCCATAAGGCAGTTGCGCCACCGCCGACAGCGCGTTGTAGGCGCAATTGATCACCAGCTTGGCCCAGAGCTGATCGACGACACGATCCGAAACCTTGGTCGGGATGGCGGCAGCGTTTAGCTGTGCCGCAATAGCGTCGCTCGCGGCAGAAGCGCCGATGACCAGATCGCCCCGTCCGTGGTGAATGACATGCCCCGGCCCGCCCATTTCAGTCGCGACATAGACCGCTGCGGGAACGACCGCCTGCCGCAGCAACGGTTGCAGGCGCATCGGATTATCCACGCCGTTCTGCAACGACAGGATCGTCGCCGTGTCCTTCAGAAACGGTGCCATCGAACGGCCGGCGGATTCGCTATCGCCGGACTTGACACAAAATAGAACGAGATCAGCACCCTCGACTCCCGCCGGCTCGGTGGTCGCCCCGATCGGAACCACACCCGTAAAAGCCTTGCTGTCCAGTTTCAAGCCAGCGTTGTCGCGAATGGCCGCGACATGCTGAGGCCGCCCGATCAGAACGACATCATGCCCGTGCTGAGCCAGCATGGCTCCGAAATAGCAGCCTACTGCACCGGCGCCCATCACCGCGATTTTCATATTTGACCAACTCCAGCATCGCGGTAGCTCATAGCCGTGAAGAGATAACGAGGACCGCATATCGAACGGGCGAATGGCTGACACCATCCGCACCGTCGCTTAGAGTGGCATTGATTTGTCGTGGTTCGCAATGGCCGTATACGCGGGATTCAAGCCCGCCTCGGCCGATACCGCAATGGCGTCACTCTGCGGCAATCATAGGTCGCGACATCTCCCGCAGCCTTGCCGCTCGCACGGCCGCAACTGCCAACCAATCGCGCAACAGGCCCCTGTCTTCCTTGCTGAACGCCGATCTTCGCTTCATGTCGTCAAGGCTGTCGTCCGGATGACATTGTTCGAAGTCCTCGCGGATCAGCGACTCGAGATAGGTGCGTTCCGCATCATCGACCGGATCGACATAGTGTTGGGAATTGCTGCGCATCGCGATGCCCTCGCCTCCTACGAACAGAAGCAACCGTTTCGTTCCGCTCGGCGACGCCGGCCGCGAAACGCCTTCAGATATGCCGGTCCCGATGTCGCGCTGTCAGCCTCGACAGGGCTTGCGTCTCGAGCAGTGCGTTGAGCGTCAGCGCGTTGGGGCAATAGTCGTTGTAGTTCTGCTTCGCCGAACCCGCCTCAAGTTCGCGCCGGCACCGATTGATCATCAGGCAACGGGAGCAGACCAAGCTCATATCGCGCGTAACGGCACCCGGATTTGCGATCTCGCTCTGTTCGATGTCGAGCGAAAGCGCGCACATCAGGCGCTCCAACTCGTCGGTCCGATCGCCCGCGACATAAAGGTGTTCGAAGATATCCTCGGACACGCAGATATCGCGTGCCAATTCTTCGCGCTGGATTGTATCAAGCGAACTTAATTCATTCGCGAGCGCGCGACGGACTTTCCACTTTTCCCAGATTGCTGCGACACCCATTTCGGCACCTCCAGATCGCAGTCAGAATGACATGCGTCGGGAAGCCGAACATTGATCTGGCACAAATTCGATCGTTGTCGACATCGCGTGACATCTCCGGCACCACGAGAAGCCAGCACACATCCTCCGCGAACAGATGCGTCATGTCATTCGGAAGTTTTGAGCTTCGCGCCAAACGACAGGGCTCGACGAATTTGGCCACCGCAACCGGTTCGCCGCGAGTACAGATAGCCGCCTTACCAAAGCCGATAGGCAGAAATCGACCATCGGGCTGCTTGCGCCAGAGCCGGATCGCGGCTAGAGGAACGGGGCCGCAAACGGCACGGAGCGTGGCGCAGCCCGGTTAGCGCACTAGTCTGGGGGACTAGGGGTCGTGGGTTCGAATCCCGCCGCTCCGACCATCAAAACCCCACCACACCAAATCTTTCCACTCGGGGCATGGGATGCCCAACGCCCAGCCGCGGGCAAAATCGCCCCTCGCCTACCCCTCTTTCAACGCAGCTTCGAGCAACTGGCGGCAGGCGGTTAATTCCGTCAGCACAGCACGCAGCCGATCGGTATCGAGCCGGCGAAATTCGGCGCTTGGGCTCGGTGTGTCGGGATGGCCGGCGGTCGGCCGCGCCGACGGTTCCGGCTCGAACCGCATCGCGGGCTCGACACGGCGAGGCGCGGACAACTCGGGCTCGCGCCGTTGCGGCGGCACACCCTCCTCCGCAGCCTCGTCATCCCCAGCAGCCTCGTCGAAGTCGTCCCCAATCTCTTCCCCGGCGTCATCCGCCGCGTCGTTCATCTCCCCGGCGCGATCGTCATCGGCGTTACGCGCGCGCGCAGATGAGCCGCGTTCGATCGGACCGAACACGACCGCTGCGTTCTCCGTCAAACTTTGGACCGACTTGATGCCGTGCGCTTTCAGAATCCGCTGCACGCCTCGGATCGTGTAACCCTCGCCGTAGAGCAGCCGACGGATGCCACGCAGCAGGTCGACGTCGTCCGGGCGATAGTAGCGGCGGCCGCCGCTGCGCTTCATCGGCTTGATCTGCGAGAAGCGTGTTTCCCAAAAGCGCAGCACGTGCTGCGGAACTTCAAGCTCCTCAGCGACCTCGCTGGTGGTGCGGAATGCATCCGGCGCCTTGTCCAAATGCATGCCCTCCTGTGCTTGATGGTGGTGCGAATCCAACATCGCAACGCATCGCCCGACTCTACCGCAGCAGGCGCTGATTGGAAAGCAATGCTGATTTCAAAAGAACAAACGAGGCGCGCGTGAGACGCCTCGAAAACTACTCGCTGTTGTCAGCGCCATTACCCGCACTGTTGGCGTTGATCCGCTGCTTCAGAATCGCGGACGGCTTGAACACCATCACCCGGCGCGGCGAAATAGGAACCTCGGTTCCGGTCTTCGGATTACGGCCGATGCGCTGACCTTTTTTGCGCACCATGAATGAGCCGAACGACGACAACTTCACGGTCTCGCCCTTCTCAAGGCAATCGGTGATCTCTTTCAACACCAGCTCAACGAACGCAGACGACTCCGTGCGCGATAAGCCTACCTTCTGATAGACAGCCTCGCACAAATCGACACGTGTTACGGTTTTGCCAGTTCCAGCCATCGCCTGCCCCAACTCACGGCGGAAAATTTCGCCTCGGAAATTATGAGCTTAGTGCGCGCGGGTCAACAGCGCACATCCATGCAGCCGCATTCAGATCAAGCAAACTCGATACAAATACCAGCTACACGCTTACCAGCGCAGCAGCGCCGACCCCCAGGTAAAGCCGCCGCCCATCGCTTCGAGCAGCACGAGATCGCCTCGCTTGATGCGGCCATCATGCACAGCAGCATCGAGCGCCAGCGGAATCGAAGCCGCCGATGTATTGCCGTGCCGATCCACGGTCAGCACGACTTTCTGCGGCGCAATATGCAACTTGTGCGCTGAAGCATCGATGATGCGTTTGTTCGCCTGATGCGGAACAAACCAGTCGATATCGTCCGCAGAGGTCCCCGTCGCGTTGAAGGCGTCAACGATCACATCGGTGATCATGCCAACCGCGTGCTTGAACACCTCGCGGCCTTCCATGCGCAGATACCCTACGGTCTGCGTACTTGAGGGGCCGCCATCGACGAACAGCTTCGCCTTGTGGCGGCCGTCGGAGCGCAAATGCGTCGTCAGCACCCCACGATCGGAAGACAGTCCCGGCTGCTCTTGTGCTTCGAGAACGATCGCGCCGGCGCCGTCGCCGAACAGCACGCAAGTGCCGCGATCGGTCCAGTCGAGAATGCGCGAAAAAGTTTCGGCGCCGATCACCAGCGCACGCTTGAATGCACCGCTGCGCAAAAAATTATCCGCCGTCGCCAAGGCGAAGACGAACCCCGAGCACACCGCCTGAAGATCGAACGCCGCACCGTGATTGATGCCGAGGCCGTGCTGCACGGCAACCGCGGTCGCCGGAAACGTGTTGTCCGGCGTCGACGTCGCCAGCACGATCAGGTCGATGGACTGCGCGTCGATGCCGGCATCCGCCAGCGCTGCCTTCGCCGCGTTGATCGCAAGGTGCGAGGTGAACTCACCCGGCTCGGCGATATGCCGTTCGCGAATGCCGGTGCGCTGCACGATCCATTCGTCTGAGGTGTCGATCTTGGCGGCCAGGTCGGCATTGGTCAGGATCTGCTTCGGCAAATACGAGCCGCAGCCTAGCGCAACCGAACGTATGGCAGTCACGAAACAGCCTCCTGCGCAGTCGGCGCCGCCACCAGGGGGCTGCCATCGCGGTTGAGCATCTGATTGATCTTGGTGAGGAGATCGTACCGGACCATCTCATAGCCAACATCGACGGCGTAAGCAAAGCCTTCGGCATCGGTACCGCCGTGACTTTTGACCACCACCCCGTTGAGCCCGAGGAACACGCCGCCGTTGGATTTGCTGGGGTCGAGCTTGTCGCGTAGCGCCTTGAACGCATTCCGCGCCAGCAGGTAGCCGAGCTTGGCCCGCCATGTCCGCTTCATCGCCGAGCGGAGAAATTCACTCATCTGCCGCGCGGTTCCCTCGGCGGCCTTCAGCGCGATATTGCCGCAGAATCCCTCGGTGACGATGACATCGGCGTCGCCGCGACCGATGCCGTCGCCCTCGACGAAACCGAGGAAGTCAAATTGCGGTGCCTTCATCGCGCGCAGCAATTCCGCCGCCTCGCGGATTTCCTCACCGCCCTTGACTTCCTCAACGCCGATATTGAGCAGACCGACGGTCGGCCGCTCGATATCGAACAGCACGCGCGCCATTGCGCTTCCCATCACCGCCAGCGCCATCAGATGATGCGCGTCGCCGCCGATGGTGGCGCCGAGATCCAGCACCACGGAATCGCCGCGCACCGTCGGCCACACCGCTGCGATCGCCGGCCTGTCAACGCCAGGCAACATCTTCAGGTTGAAACGCGACATCGCCATCAACGCGCCGGTATTGCCGGCAGACACCGCGACGTCGGCCTCCCCCTTTTTCACCGCATCAATCGTCAGCCACATCGAGGAATTCTTGCGGCCATGCCGTAGCGCCTGACTGGGCTTGTCCTTCATGCTGATCGTGACGTCGGTGTGAACGACGCGTGACACCGCCTTGAGGGCCGGATGGGCTTCGAGTTGCCGTCCGATAGCCGCGCTATCGCCAAACAGCACGAATTCGCTGTCGGGATGCCGGGTCAACGAGATGGCCGCACCGGGAATGACCGCGGATGGACCGATATCGCCGCCCATGGCGTCAAGCGCAATTCGAACTTTCTTCGCCATATACGTCCTGGAAACCATACACCTTGCGAGCTGCGAACGCGTAACCGCTATGATTTGCCGCTCGCGGCAGCAGCCTCGCAGCTTCCGCGCTGCACCGCCCCTACCAAGCGCGACAATAGCGTGTCACGGCCTCGATACAACATCTTGACCCGAGAACCCGAACCCGGGGTGGTTCTGGAAAGAATCAATCGACCGAATCGGGAGGCATTTTTCCCTTTTTCAGAGCTTTGAGCGCGGCAAAGGGGTGATCCTCGGGATCCGCAGCAACCGTCTGCTGCTCGAAAACCGCGTCCGGCTTACGCGGATAGGGATCGATTCCCAAAAACAGAACATCCGTCGCCACCCGGCCGAGATCGATCACGCCGTTGACGATCGGTTCGGGGGAATCGGGAATGTCCTCGGATTCGGCCTCGTCATCGACCGTGGACGACAAACGCGGAATATCTGCTTCCGGCGCGAACATCAGATCGACCGGCTCATCAATGTCGTTCTCGACTGGATCGAGCGTCACCACGCAGGTCTGACCTACCCGCGCCGTCACCCGCCCCGTGACATGCACTTTGCCGCCCCCGGTATGGGATAATTCGAACGCGGCGGCGGCACGTGCAACATTACGCAGGCCGGCTACCGCGGCCAGCGCCGCCTGCTGCGTTTCAGTCGCCTCAAACACGACCTGCAAACCGGTCTCCGGTATCTGGTCAACGTTGACCGGCCACGGCCACGGATCGGACTCGGGAGATCGTGTAGGATGGGCCATCTCATCTTTCCTCATTGCGCATCGAGCGCTGCAAAAGGCTGGCGCTCATCGGCAAGCGCGGCGACATCGATGCTCACCAGTTTCGCGACGGACGCCTCGACATAATCCGCCAAATGCCCCGCCTGCTCGAAATTCCGCCCATTGAAGACATTTTTGTCGAGCGCCCGCGCCAGCGCCTCCCGCCCTTCCGTCAGTGCCGCATCGTAGGCCGCCGACCGCCCGTAAAACGCCTGACCGAACGCCTGCATCCGTTTGGGAACGGTCATATCGCCCACCCCCATCTCGCGCAGGTTCGCATCCATATCGCTGCAGAAGAGATCAAACAGCCCCTGCGCCAGCTTCCGCGAATCCATGTCCGCGCCGAGGCGGCGCAGCACCATCCACAGATGCAGCACCACCAGATCGAAGCGACCGTCGACCGTGTCCGGGACGCCATAGCCATCGTAGAACGCAGGCTCTCGCGCCCTCGTCACGATCATGCCATAGATGGTGCCAATGGTGTTTTCCGAACCGGGTCGGGATTTGAACGGCCAGATCGTCATAGGTTCCACATCGACGCGGGGCGTGCCTGTCTTGAAATCACTGGTTCAGCCCGGTACGTCAACGCCCTATAGGATGCAAGGGGACGGGGCTCACTTCCGCATGACAAACCGCAATCGGACCGAGAGAACGCGCGGCCGCGCCGCACGCTGGCGGGGCATTGGAACCGCCATTGCCATCGCGCTTGCAGGCGCGAGCCTGGCCGCCTGTGGGGGCGAGCAGTTTCAGAAAGGCTATATCCTGCCGCCGGGTGCGCTGGAGCAAATCCCCATCGGCGCCAGCCAGGATCAGGTGCTGATCGTGATGGGGACCCCCTCCACCGTCGCGACGCTCAACGGTGAAGTGTTTTACTACATCTCACAGCGTACCGAGCGCGCCGTCGCCTTCATGCCGCAGCATGTCACCGACCAACGCGTGATCGCGATCTATTTCGACAAGAATCGTCAAGTCACAAGGCTCGCGAATTACGGCATGAAGGACGGCAAGATCTTCGACTTCATCAGCCGTACCACCGCCAGCGGCGGTCAGGAAATCAGCTATCTTGCACCACTCTTCCGGTTGATCGGCGGCGGCAGCAAATAACGGCAGCGCGGGTTTTCCAATTCACCGAGACCCGCGCATCCCATCACGGCCTCAAGGAAAAACCCCGCGGCTCGCACCGCGGGGTTTTCGTTTGGATCGATGTATCGGCGCTTAATGCGCCAGGATCGCCAGCAGCAGCAAGGCCACGATGTTGGTGATCTTGATCATCGGGTTCACGGCGGGCCCCGCCGTGTCCTTGTAGGGGTCGCCGACGGTGTCGCCGGTCACGGCGGACTTGTGGGCTTCAGAGCCCTTGCCGCCATGATGACCGTCTTCGATGTACTTCTTGGCGTTGTCCCATGCGCCGCCACCCGAGGTCATCGAGATCGCGACGAACAGGCCGGTGACGATGACGCCGAGCAGCATCGCGCCGACCGCCGAGAACGCCGCCGATTTGCCGACCGCGCCACCGCCCGCGATGAAGTAGATCAGGAAGTAGACGACGATCGGCGACAGCACCGGCAGCAGCGACGGAATGATCATTTCCTTGATCGCGGCCTTGGTCAGCAGGTCGACGGCCTTACCGTAGTCCGGCTTGTCGGTACCCTGCATGATGCCCGGCTTGGCGCGGAACTGACGACGCACTTCCTCGACGATCGCGCCGGCCGCACGGCCCACCGCGGTCATACCCATCGCGCCGAACAGATACGGCAGCAGACCGCCGAACAGCAGGCCGACCACGACGTAAGGGTTGTTCAGCGAGAAGTCGGGCGCAACGCCCTGGAAGTACGGATGCTTGGCCCCGTCCGCGATGAAGAACTTGAGGTCTTCATTGTAGGCTGCGAACAGCACCAGCGCGCCGAGACCGGCGGAGCCGATCGCGTAACCCTTGGTCACCGCCTTGGTGGTGTTGCCGACGGCGTCGAGCGCGTCGGTCGACTTGCGTACTTCCTTCGGCAGGCCGGCCATTTCGGCGATGCCGCCAGCATTGTCGGTGACCGGACCGAAGGCGTCGAGCGCAACGATCATGCCGGCCAGGGCCAGCATGGTGGTGGTGGCGATCGCGATGCCGAACAGGCCCGCGAGGCTGTAGGTCACCAGAATGCCGGCGATGATGACGATCGCGGGCAGCGCGGTCGCTTCCATCGAGATCGCGAGACCCTGAATGACGTTGGTGCCGTGACCGGTGACCGACGCCTGGGCGATCGACTTCACCGGGCGATAGTCGGTGCCGGTGTAGTACTCGGTGATCCAGATGATCAGACCGGTAACGACCAGACCGACGATGCCGCACTCGAACAGCGCCATGCCGGTGTACTGCACGCCCGCCAGCGGGCCGAAGCCGACCAGCCAGTGGATGACGAAACCGACGCCGATCAGCGACAGCACGCCGGTAGCGATCAGGCCCTTGTACAGCGCGCCCATGATCGACTGGCTCGCACCGAGTTTGACGAAGAAGGTGCCGATAATCGAGGTGATGATGCAGATACCGCCGATGGCGAGCGGCAGGGTCATCATGTTGACCAGCAGCGGCGACGTGGCGAAGAAGATCGCGGCGAGAACCATGGTGGCGACCGCGGTCACCGCATAGGTCTCGAACAGGTCGGCGGCCATGCCGGCACAGTCACCGACGTTATCTCCGACGTTGTCGGCGATCGTCGCCGGGTTGCGCGGATCGTCTTCCGGAATGCCGGCCTCGACCTTGCCGACGAGATCGCCGCCGACGTCCGCACCCTTGGTGAAGATGCCGCCGCCGAGACGGGCGAAGATCGAGATCAGCGAAGCGCCGAAGCCGAGCGCCACCATGGCGTCGACCACCGTGCGGCTGTTGGCCGCGTAGCCCGCGCCGTGGGTGAGGTAGGCGAAGTACAGTGTCACGCCGAGCAGCGCGAGACCGGCCACCAGCAGGCCGGTGATCGCGCCGGCCTTGAACGCCAGTTCAAGACCGCCAGCCAGCGACTTGGTCGCCGCCTGCGCGGTACGCACGTTGGCGCGAACCGAAACGTTCATCCCGATGAAGCCGGCAGCGCCGGACAGGATGGCGCCGATGGCGAAACCCACGGCAACCAATAGACCGAGGAAGTAGGCCAGCAGGGCGAAGATAACGATGCCGACGATACCGATCGTGGTGTACTGCCGCCGCAGATAAGCCTGCGCGCCCTCTCGTACGGCGCTTGCAATCTCCTGCATCCGAGCGTTGCCGGCATCGGCTCCCAACACCGACGAGGTCGCCCAGATGGCGTAGACGATCGACAATGCTCCGCAGAGCACGATCACCCATAATGCTGTCATTGAATTTCCTCAGATTCTTTCTTAATTGGCCCCGGTTCGCGTTCATGGCCGCTGTCGCGGAAAAACGCGCAGATAAGGTTCGCTCTGCCCAAAGAGTGACCTCAAACCGGCGGGACCATGCCAAAATCACGACTGCCGCGCAACGATGCCAAAGTCATAAGCAAAGGTTTTTTAAAGGATTTCTGAACCGTGCCGAATCGGGCACAGGTCCGGCCCATGCGCGGAAACAGCTAGAAATGACTGTAAGATCGCCGTTGTAGCGGGATTTCCCGGCTTCCGGCATCAACCAATCGCGGAGCAGCTTTGCCTGCGACAATGCGGCCGATGACGCTGACCGACACGCCCGCCGACCGCGCCGCAGCCTCAAAGGCGGCAAGCCGATTCTCCGGCACCGCGCAGAGAATCTCGTAATCGTCGCCCCCGGAAACCAGCCGCGCGATGGCGCCGGGATCGCGTGCCAGCCAAGCCCGGCCCGGTTCAGATAGCGGAACTGAGTTTGCCTGGACGATGGCGGAGACACCGGAAACGTCACACAACTTCGCAAGGTCGCCCATCAAGCCGTCGGAAATATCCATCGCGGCGCTGGCGTGCTCCCGGACAGCTTGCGCCAATGCAATGCGGGGCTGCGGAACCCGATATCGCTCGATCAGCGCCGCACGCGCCGCGTCGTTGTCGAGCGGCCCTCCCTCCCCCTTGAGGATCGCCAACCCGAGCGTCGCATCGCCGATAGTGCCGCTGACCACGAGGACATCGCCAATCCGTGCGGTGCTTCGCCTGACCATTTTGCCGCGGGGGACCCGCCCGAAAGCGGTCACTGAGATCATGGCGGGCCCCGGCGTCGAGACCGTATCGCCGCCCAGCAGCGGGCAACCGAATTGATCCGCGTCCTCGCCGAGCGCCCGCGCGAACGGCGCCAGCCATGCTTCACTGACCTCACGCAGCGCCAGAGTTAGTACGAAACCGGCGGGCGTCGCTCCCTTGGCCGCAAGATCGGACAGGTTCACCCGCAGCGCCTTGCGCGCCACCGTGTCCGGTGGATCGTCGGGGAGGAAATGCACGCCCGCGACAATGGCATCGGTGGTGACCACGACATCGTCGCCGCCGGCTTGCAGGATCGCGGCATCGTCGGTCAGCCCCAGCGCACCCGGCGCGGTCGCCAGAGGCTTGAAGTATCGCGTGATCAGATCGTCTTCACCGGAGGGCATGGTCCCGTGTCCCTGACACCGTCATTGCGAGCGTAGCGAAGCAATCCAGCAATCACAAAGCAAGGTTGGATCGCTTCGGCGCTCACGCACCTCGCAATAACGGGAAGGATGAAGCTCAGCGCCCAAATTCGCTGCTGCGGAATTGTCGTGCGATCTGATCCAGCACCGCATTCACCATGCCGGTCTCGTCGCCCTCGACGAAGGCGTGCGCCACATCGACATATTCCGACACCACCACGCGCGCCGGCACGTCCTTGCGGTGTTCAAGTTCGTACGATCCTGCACGCAGCACTGCGCGCAAAATCGCGTCGATCCGCTTCAGCGGCCAGCCGCGCGACAGCGCCTCGTCGATCAAGGGATCGAGCTTGGCCTGATCGCGCACCACGCCGGAGACGACATCGCGAAAGAACGCCGCCTCGGCCGGCAGATACTGATCGCCCTCGACCTCGTTACCGATCCAGTGGCTCTCGAACTCGGCGAACACATCGTTGATGCCCGCACCCGCCATGTCCATCTGATAAAGCGCCTGCACCGCGGCGAGACGCGCCGCGCCGCGCCGGTTGGCCTTCTTGTCCTGAGGTTTGGCAGGACTGGGCTTGGCCGGATTTTTCCTGATGTCCGCCATGATGCTCAGGCCCGATTGACGCGACGTTTGAGGCGCAACATCGCCAGCGCCGCACGCGCAGCATCGCCGCCCTTGTTCAGATCGCCGGGCCTTGCCCGCGCCCAAGCCTGCTCATCGGTATTGACGGTGAGAATGCCATTGCCGAGCGGAATGCGTCGGTTGATGGAGAGGTCCATCAGGCCGCGCGAAGATTCCATCGAGACGATTTCGAAATGGAACGTCTCGCCGCGCACCACGCAACCGAGCGCAATCGCAGCATCGTAAGGCTTGCCGCTTTTCTCGGCGGCATCGAAAGCAATAGCAATCGCCGCCGGAATTTCCAGCGCGCCGGGCACGGTCACGACATCATGCGTCACACCGGCGGCATCCAGTTCCGCTACCGCCCCCTGCAACAGCGCGTCCTGAATATCGTCATAAAAGCGCGCCTCGACGATCAGTGCACGCGCACCGCGCACATCGGTCTGGTCTTTCAGCGGGGCGCGTCGCGCGTCGGCCATGGGTCATCCAATTTTCAAGAAGCCGGACAATCTATCTATTTGCAAATTGTCAACAACGTCGCGGGTTGTAGTCGCTGAGCGTCCCGAATCCAAGCGCGAAGATGGTTATTTCATCTCCGTCAGCCGCGCGGCGTAGCGCGCCATGAGGTCCACTTCGAGGTTCACCTCGGAGCCCTGTTGCCAGCCGCTCAGCGTGGTAACCGACAGCGTGTGCGGGATGATGAGCACCGAAAAGCGCGTATCCGCTACCGTGTTCACGGTCAGCGAGACGCCGTCCAGCGTTACCGAACCCTTGGTCGCGATGAAGCGCGCCAGATCACGCGGTGCATCAAATTCGATGCGCGCCATATCCGGCAGATCGTCACGCGCTACAATGGTGGCGATGCCGTCGACATGACCGGCGACGATGTGACCGCCGAGTTCGTCGCCGATCTTCAACGCGCGTTCCAGGTTGAGCCGCGTTCCCACCTGCCAATGTCGCGCGGTGGTCATGCGCAGCGTTTCAGCGGCAGCATCGACATCGAACCAGGTCCGTCCATCCTCGACGCCGGAGGCGACCACAGTGAGGCATACGCCGTTGCAGGCGATCGAGGCCCCGTCGGCAATGGTGGTCTGATCGTAGCGGCACAGAATCCGCAGCCGATGCAACTGCCCCTGCGCGACGGGCTTCAGGCTGGCGATCTCGCCGACGTCGGTGATGATCCCGGTGAACATCTAAACTCGCTGGTAAATCGTAAGGGTATCGTGATCGAGCTTTTCGCTAGCACGAACCCGGAAGGAAGACGACTGCGTGATGGCGCCGAGCGGCAATGCGCCGAGCGCGGCCACCCCCTCTGCGCCGATCTCATTCGGTCCACGCAGCAGCCAGACCTCATCGACCAATCCGGCCTCCACGAACGAGGCGGCGACTTGCGCGCCGCCTTCGACCATCAACCGCGTGATGCCTTTGTCGGACAGCATCCGCAACGCATCAGCAAGGTCGAGGCCATGCTCGCTCGTCTTCACGCGCAACACCTGTACGCCAGCCGCGCCGAGTTTCGCCGCTGCCGGTGCTTCGGCCGTATCCGAGGTCATCACCCACAGCGGCACCTCGCGCGCGGAATGAACCAACTGGCCGTCGCCCGGCAACCGCAACGCACGATCCAGCACGATCCGCACCGGAGAGCGCTTCGCCATGCCCGGCAAACGGCACGTCAACAGCGGATCGTCCGCGCGCGCCGTGCCGATGCCGATCATCACCGCGTCGCATTGCGCGCGCAGCAGATGCACCCGCGCCCGCGTAGCCTCCCCGGTGATCGCCACCGGTTTGCCGCCGGCCGCACCGATCTTGTCGTCCGGCGACACCGCCAGTTTGAGAATGACATGCGGCCGTCCATCGCGCACGCGGCGAAAATGCCCGGCGTGATCGCGCGCGGCTTCGTCCGCACACGTCCCCACATCAACTGCGATGCCAGCGGCGCGCAACTTGGCATGCCCCTGCCCCGCCACCTGCGGATTGGGATCTTCGATTGCAGATACGACACGCGCAATGCCGGCTGCGATGATCGCGTCCGCGCAGGGTGGCGACTTGCCGACATGCGAGCACGGCTCCAGCGTGACGTAGAGCGTTGCACCGCGTGCCGCCTCGCCTGCGCGCGCCAGTGCCTCGGGCTCGGCGTGCGGCCGTCCGCCCGGTTGGGTCCAGCCGCGCCCGACGACGATGCCGTCCTTGACGATCACCGCGCCGACGGCAGGGTTTGGCGCGGTGCGGCCGAGACCGCGACGTCCTAACGCCAGCGCCAACTGCATGAAGCGACGATCGAGCGCCTTGGCCTCACGCGCCTTGTCCGCGTACTGATCTTCCAGCAGCCGGAAGATCATTTGCGGACCAGCGCCGCCGAGGGCTCGTCATCGCCGGAGAGTTCGCCCAACACGGTCTTGAAATCGCGCGCCTCGCGGAAATTGCGATAGACCGACGCGAAACGGACATAGGCGACGTCGTCGAGTTGGCGCAGATGCTCCATCACCGCCTCGCCGATGGTCTCCGACGAGATTTCAGCTTCGCCGCCGCTCTCCAGTTCGCGCACGATGGTCGACACCATCTTCTCGACGCGCTCGGATTCCACCGGGCGCTTGCGCAGCGAGATTTGCAGCGAGCGCACCAGCTTGTCGCGATCGAACGGCACGCGCCGCCCGTTGCGCTTGATCACCGTCAGTTCGCGCAACTGTACCCGTTCGAACGTCGTGAAGCGGAAGTTGCACGCAAGGCATACGCGCCGCCGCCGGATCACCGAGGAGTCCTCGGTCGGCCGGGAGTCTTTCACCTGCGTATCGAGACTGTTGCAGCTTGGGCAGCGCATCGTTTCATCCTATGTGGCCGTCATTGCGAGGAGCCTCGCAATGACGGAAACACGCCCTACTGATAGATCGGGAAGCGGTCCGTGAGCGCCTTGACCTTTTCCTTCACCGCGGCCTCGACGCCCGGCGCGCTGCCGTCCGGCGATTGCGCCACCGCGTTGAGCACTTCGGCGATCAGGCCGCCGACCTGTTTGAACTCGGCGACGCCAAAGCCGCGCGTCGTGGTCGCGGGCGTGCCGAGCCGCAGGCCAGAGGTGACGAACGGCTTCTCGGGGTCGAACGGGATGCCGTTCTTGTTGCAGGTGAGCCCCGCACGCACCAGCGCCTTCTCCGAGATGTTACCCTTCAATCCCTTCGGCCGCAGATCGACCAGCATCAGGTGATTGTCGGTGCCGCCGGAGACGATCTCGAAGCCATGACCGCGCAGCGTTTCCGCCAGCGCCTTGGCATTCGCGACCACGTTCTTCGCGTAGATCTTGAAGTCCGGCTGCAACGCTTCCTTGAACGCCACCGCCTTGGCGGCGATCACATGCATCAGCGGGCCGCCCTGCAAGCCGGGGAAGATCGCGGAGTTCAGTTTCTTGGCGATCTCCTCGTCGTTGCACAGGATCAGGCCGCCGCGCGGGCCGCGCAGCGATTTGTGCGTGGTCGTCGTGGTGACGTGCGCATACGGCACCGGCGAAGCATGCACGCCGCCGGCGACGAGGCCCGCGAAGTGCGCCATGTCCACCAGGAAATAGGCGCCAACGCTATCGGCGATCTCGCGGAAGCGCTTGAAGTCCCACGCGCGCGAATAGGCCGAGCCACCAGCGATGATCAGCTTCGGCCGCACCTGCTCGGCCTGCTTCGCCACTTCATCCATGTCGATGATCTGATCCTCGCGGCGCACGGTGTAGTGCGCCGGCTTGAACCACTTGCCGGACATGTTCACCGGCGCACCATGCGTGAGGTGGCCGCCGGCGGCGAGATCGAGGCCCATGAAGGTATCGCCCGGCTGCAACAGCGCCAGGAACACCGCCTGATTCATCTGGCTACCGGAATTCGGCTGCACGTTGGCGAAGCTCGCGCCGAATAATTTCTTGGCGCGTTCGATGGCGAGATTTTCCGCGACGTCGACCCATTCGCAGCCGCCGTAGTAACGCTTGCCCGGATAGCCTTCCGCATACTTGTTGGTCATCACCGAGCCCTGTGCTTCGAGCACGGCGCGGCTGACGATGTTTTCCGAGGCGATCAGCTCGATCTCATGACGCTGACGGCCCAGTTCGCCCTTGATCGCGGCAGCGATCTCGGGATCGGCGTCGGCCAGCGGCGCGGTGAAAAACGTGTCGGGGGCGGAAGCAGCTTGGGCGGATGAGCTCATCGGCAATATCTCCACCGCCACAGCCTCTCGAAGGAGGCGCGGGCGGTACGGGGGAAGAGGTCGGGTAACGGGCGAGGCCATACCATATCCGGCGTGCCGCCGCCAAGGTTTTGCGGTTCCACGGCAAGAAAGAACGACATCTGGTGGGCTACCCCGAAAGATGCAAGGAGTGGGCGCGATCCCACCTCACCCGTGCAACCGCCGGTAACTTCACGCAAACGGCAAAGTCTGCCATTGTTGCCGCACTCGCCGTGCGGGTCAGGAGCGCTGAAATCAGAACGCTCCAGCAAGTCGCAATTCGGGGATTAGCGGGCCTGTTCGGCCAAGCATGTCCACCTCGGAAGGCATGGGCTCAGCCATGCGCGGCGACATTCGCGATATCAATTCGAGCAAGAATGCCGGCACGCCGGATAGCGGAGTGCCGCGTCGGCTCGCCGCCATCGTCGCAGGCGACATCGCCGGCTACAGCCGTCTGATGCAATTCGACGAAGAAGGAACGCATGCGCGCGTCAAACGGCTTGAGCGCGAACTCGTCGAGCCCACGATCCGTGAGCATCACGGGCGGCTGATCAAGACCACCGGTGATGGTTTCATCGCCATTTTCGACAGCCCCGTCGAGGCAGTGCGGTGCGGCATCGTCATCCAGCAGAACATGATCGGACGCAACACCACGCAAGCCAAGGCGCAGTGGATCGAATATCGCATCGGTATCAACCTCGGCGATGTCATCATCGAAACCGACGACGTGTTCGGCGACGGCGTCAACGTCGCCGCGCGGCTCGAGGGGCTGGCCGAACCCGGCGAAGTGTTCATCTCCGGCGGCATCTACGAGCAGATCAAGCACAAGATCGT
>JAFKKL010000272.1 GCA_017305595.1 Hyphomicrobiales bacterium
AGCGCCACCGGTGGCGCTGCCATTGCCCAAATAGGTGATATTTCCTCCCTGAGGCTGCAGGGCCAGGAGGTTGAAGCCCGCGGTGGTTCCGGTCACTGTGCCGTTGTTGACGATGATGAAGGAGCCGCCTGCCGTTGAAACGCTAAGCCCCTCTCCGCTGATCGTCGCGCCGGCTTCGACGGTGCCTGTCGTCACTCCATTGGCGGTAATGGGCACCAAGTCCGCGGGCGTCGTCACCATCGAGCCACAGGAAAACGTATTTGCATCCGAAAAGGTGCAGGCTGCCAGCGCACTGTCCGATTGCCCCGCGACACCCGCGAGCATGATGGCGGCGAAAGCCGTGCCGGAGAGAAGGCTACGCCGACGCGCCGCCCACGACTGCTGAAACTGCTGCTGCATCATGCCCCTGCGACGCCCCAGAACCGCCAGTTGAATTGACGATTGACCCGGTCATGGGGTAGCAGGCAATTGTTTGCTCAATATTTGAGCGCTGTGGGACAAGCCCTGTCGGCATGGAAACCAAACAGGAAAATTGGCAATGAGGTATCCGCGCAACAGAATTCAGGCGGCGGTCAGACCGATGCTCTTCAGAACAATGGCAGGCACGACGTAGACGCCGTACAACCGCGTCGTCTGCGCGATCAGGCCGCCCATGACATTGGCGCGGGCCTGCTTGGCAACGAGGTGGCGCGCCGACGTGAAGTAGAGATATTCGATCGCGTGGCCGGCCCCAGCGGGCCCAAGCGACGCCAGCGCCTGCTCCAACTCCGGCGGCAATGCCCGATCCGCCGCCGCGATGGTCCAGCCGATCATCGAGGCAATGTGCGGCGGGCAATGCGGGCCCATATTGGCGATATCGGCCGCCGCGGCATCAAGTGCGGCGCGGTCGCCGGCGGCCAGCAGGGCGATGCACTTCAGGACCCTCATATGCAAATGAAACTCGGGGCCCAGTTCGGCCATCGCGATGCCGCGGTCAAAGATATTGACGGCGGCGTCGAAACGGCCGCGTGCGTAGTGCAATTGTCCCATGATGGGTAAGGCGACGGCATAATCCTCGGTTCGGGCGTACGCGCGTTCGGTGATGTCCTCCGCAAGCTCCAAATGACCCCGGTTGATGAAATACAACAGCTTTGCGCACGTCAGCATCAACAGCGGCGTGCCCTCGATGGTCGGCAGCAATCCCAGCGCGATCACCTCGATTTCACTTTCGATGCGGACGCGTTCATCCGCACTCACCCTGCCGGACGGACCGGTCATAACCAGACGCGCAAACAGATGCATGCACCATTGCAGGGCGATATCCGGATTGAGCGGATCCTGCTCGCGCTCCTTGCTTAGTTGTTCGCCTCGGGCCAGCCACTGCGGATTTGAGGCCGACAGCAGGGTCGACGCCTTGTGGAGCCGCATTTCAAGCGGCTCGCCGATGGGAATGCCAAGACCCGTAGAGGCGTCGGTGAGGGCCTGACGCAGGGCTTCGACAATGCCAATTGAAACCCGGGTGGCTTCGCCCGTAAGCGGTGTGGCATCCGGCGTCTCGGAGTAGAGCCGAAACGCCCTGATGATGCGCTTCGAAGGCATTTTCCGCAGGGTTGCCACGCCCTCCAAGCTATCATTACCGTCGTGAAAGCGTAACTCCAGGAAATAGCCCCCCTTGTCGACGGCGGAACTCCCGTCTTCGGCGACAACCACCTTGTAATCGGCGCCGACGCCGGCCGCGATCATGTCGCGAAGCTGATCAACCAGCGACGACGCCTGCCGGCTGAAGGGATATTCCGACGATCCGAAAGTCGACGCGATCACCAGCGAGACATCCACCGGCGTCGCCGGTGAAGGCGTGCCGATCCAGACATAACCTTCGCCATACTGCGTGGCGATATACATGGGTGATTTGGCGCTGTCGCCGAGCTTCGTCCGCAGCCGGTTCACAAGAAAATCGATGTTGCGATCGGAGACATCGGATTCCGATGCGATCTCGTCGAGCAGACGACCGCGACGCATCAGACGATGCGGATTGCGGGTGAGGGCGCGCAACAGCGCCCGTTCGTTTCTGGTGAATTGAATCGTCCGCCCATTGCGAACCGCAAACAGACACGTTTGATCAAGGATCAGATCCCCAAAGCGGAGATCCTGTGCAGTGTCCACTCCTAGCCCCCGGAGATAAATCAATCCATACGCCGACCAGCAATATGCTTCTCCACGGTCTTGTCGCAAGCTTTGCATGTATGTGCGTTACCCCCAACCACCAGCAAATCGGCGATGCACCATGTATCGGCGCAATAGATCGCGGCGATGCAACAGACGACGCAACATATCGGGAGAGATCTGCGCCAGTCATAAGCAAGGAGTCTTGACCTCCCGGCGACGCCGACTATCAGGATAAACGATATTCAGCCCACGCACCGAGCGAGTTTGCTGTCTTGTTCCGATTGGTGCGTATCTTGGCGCGCCCGAAAGGATTCGAACCTCTGACCCCCAGATTCGTAGTCTGGGCGAGGGCGTTGAAATCGCTCAGGTCTGTTACCGTAAGCCACCCACTCCTCATCATATGGACCTAGAATGAGGGGATTAAGAAGACACAGTTACCTGGAGCACGTCGATTTACACTCAAACTGTTATTCGGTCCTGTCATTCGGCCGTTTAATTGCGTGATGTTGTCAAGCTTCCTTGAGATGTCGACACTGGTTCGCGTCGCTCCCGTGGTTTCGTAGATGAGCACCACTACTGAACGAGTCCGTTGCGCAGGGTCAGGCGCCGCACATCATGATAAGGATGAGCGAGACCGGCCTCGGCGTGGATATCGACGATCCAGATGCCATCACGCAACTCGACCGGCGATGAGAGCGAACCATCCGCCTGAGGTGTCAGGACGGCATTCTGATCCTCAGCCTCATAGGCCGGACGGCGGAAGCTTGCCAATACGCGCTTCGCGGTCACGACATTCCCGGCCTTGTCGATGAGCCGATAGCTGATCCTGCCACCCGCGATGACAAGTTCCGATGTCCATCCGAGCGCCGCTTGAGCGCGGCCCACCGCCGCCTTCTCGTTGAATTTCTGACTGGCGACGTAGGTATTCTCAGCGACAAATCCGGTCCAGCTCGAACGAGCGAGGAAAGCCATGGTCAAATTCACGGCGATGACGACCGAAAAGAAAGACACCATGATGGCGAACATGTGCCAGCCGGTGAATTCGCGCGTTTTGCTTACCATGCTCATTTGCTCATATCCGGTGCATCGAATGTCGCTTCGTAGCGGTCGCTTTCGGCGCCTGACTTGTCCTTGACCTCGAAAGTGAAATGCTGTGTCGGACCGGCGACGAATTCGCGCGGTTGGCGGACAAAAACCTTGAGCGTCTTCAACCTGTCCGGCTCAGCCTCGACCGCGAAGGAGCGAACGGCGGAATGGTCCATGCCGACGACATTCATCTCGGCACCCGGCAATCCTTGCAGCGTCACAATGATGGTGCGCGGCTCCGGGATCATGTTGAGGAGCTTCACCGTGTAGCCGTTGCGGATAGAGCCGTCCGAAAGAACGACGAACTGCGGATTGCGGTCGGCAAGCACGTTCACCTGCAGCCGATCGCGCGTGAGCAGCGCGTAAAGCAGGCCAAGACCGACCAGCGACCACGCCGCGAAATAGATCAGCGTGCGCGGCCTCAGCAGCTTTCTCACATGGAACGTCGAGACCTTGTCAGACAGTTTACCGCCGGCGTCACGCACCCTGCCCGGATCGATGGCGCATGTGCCACTGAGCGTCGCCAGCGCCATGTTGGAATCGTATTCCGC
>JAFKKL010000035.1 GCA_017305595.1 Hyphomicrobiales bacterium
GTCCCGTGCATCCCGGAAACGACGTGCCAGGGGATCATTCCCTCCGGCGCGCAGTGGTAAACGAAGGTGCCGGTGCGGGTCGCCTTGAAACGCAGCACCGTCTGCTCACCCGGATTGACGTGGGTCAACGCGCCGCCGCCAAGGCCACCGGTCGCGGCATGGAAGTCGATGTTGTGCGGCATCGTGTTGGTCTCGGGATTGACCAGCGTGAGTTCGACATAGTCGCCCTCATGCACCACCATCATCGGCGCCGGGATCGAACCGTTGAACGTCATGGCCTGGAGCTTGGTGCCCGCATCATCGATGACGACTTCCTTCTCCCGGATCGTCAGCTTGAATTCCATGATCTTCGGGCCGTCCTTGGTAGCCTGCTCGTGCGCATGGACGAACGGCGGCGCCACCAGTTCGACGCTCTCGCGTGGCAGCTTGAGATCGTCGGCCAATGCGGGTGCGGCGATCACAAGGGCTACGGCGGCAACGCCCATCAATGCGGTTCGGCGGGTGATCATGACACTCTCCTGTTCGGTGTCCGTGATTGATGCCGCGAGTATGCCGTGGCCCGCCGTGCGCTCTTTGCGACTTCGCAAACAAAACAAATATTCGAGATCGATCTTATCTTTCATGGCCGCGCGATCAGGCGTCCATTACTTAACGTGATAACAATTTCGGAAAGCGGCGCACGCCTGCTACTTAACTTGCTAACAATCCGTCGGAACGGATCGCGCAGCGATCAATGCGCGGCACGCGAAGGCACTTCAGTGCGGCTCGCCGATGTGCTTGCTGCGGATGCGGCGCACCACCCACCAGATCGCCAGCGCCGCGATCGGCACGAAGCCGGCGCTGAGATAGATCGGCTCGATCGACACGACATGGGCCTCATGCGCGGCCTTGGCGAGATAGCCGAACAGGCCGACCACATAGTAGGTGATGGCCGCAACGGAGAGCCCTTCCACCGTGGTCTGCAAACGCAGTTGCAGCCGCGTGCGCTCGTTCATCGACGACAGCAGTTGCTGGTTCTGCTGCTGGCGTTCGACGTCGACGCGGGTGCGCAACAGGTTGGCGGCGCGCGTGAGCTTCTCCGAAAGCGCCGCCTGCCGCGCCTCGGTCGCGATGCAGGTACGCAACGCAGGCGCCATGCGGCGAGCGAGGAACGACGACCACGTCGGCAGGCTGCCGATGGCGCGCTCGCCGATGCCTTGCAGCCGTTGTGCGACGATCTCGTCATAGGCGCGGCTGGCGCCGAAGCGAAACAGGCTGGCGGCGCCGCCGGCCTCGACCTCGGCGGACAGCGCCATCAGTTCGTCGAGCAGATGATGGTTGTCGGAGAGATCGCGCGCACCACGCATCGTCTCGGTCACTTCCGCCAGCCGTTTTTCGGCGGCGGCGATGGACGGCGCGAGCCGCTGCGCTTCCGGCAAACCAAGGAGCGCGAAGGTGCGATAGGTCTCGATGTCGATGACGTGCTGGATCAGCGTGCCGGCGCGCTCGCCGCTCATGCCACGATCGGTGACGAGAATGCGGACATAGCCGCCGGCATCAAGCTGGAAGTCAGTCGCGTAGGTGGCCAACGCGTCGCCGGTTTCAGCGGCGGCGAGACTGGCGCGGTCGAACAGTTGCTCCGGTCCGGTGCGCGCGGGGTTCTCCGGCAACAGATGCAGGTCGATAGCGACCAGCACCGGTCCCGGCTGGCTGACCTGTCGCATCGGCGCGGCGAGGCTTTCGGCCGAAGGATGGAACGGCGGCATGTCGGCTTCGGACGGAAACTCCCATGTATAGGTGGTGAATTCCGAATGCTGCTCCCAACGCAGCACGGTGGCGCCGAGCGTGACGCGCAGATGTTTTTCGCCATGTTGCGGTGTCGCCAGTCCGCGCGCCGTGCAGAACGCGGTGAGTTGCGCGCGATCAGCTGCGGCGCGTTCGCCAGTGGTGTCAAAGGCAAAGTGCAGGATGCGCACCGGCGCGATGATGGCTGTCACCGGCCGGGCATGGACCTCGCCAAGCACGGCCGTGCGCAGGGGATGCGGCTCCAGGCTCGCCGCCTTGCTGTCACCGATCGAAACCGCCGCGCTCATGCTGGTCGCCCGCCCTCGCCTTGCGGCTCAAGCCTTAGCATCCGCGCGCCGGATGCGCCAAGACATCCATTGGGCGGACGGACGATGGACAACACACAGCAGTCGTTCCCGCAGGCGGGGAGCCGTAACTCCCGCGTCAGTCGTTATCAGGGGTGTTCGTTAAAGATCACGATCGCCTCCGCGCCATAAGCGGCACGGCGTATGGGTCCCCGCCTGCGCGGGGACGACGCCGTTTTCGATCGACGGCGGATGATGCCATCAATAGGCTGGAGCCGACACCGCGCCGCGCGCCGTCACCGTCGGCCTGATCGCCAGTAGCAGCAGCAATCCGG
This sequence comes from Hyphomicrobiales bacterium, assembly GCA_017305595.1. GTDB lineage: Bacteria > Pseudomonadota > Alphaproteobacteria > Rhizobiales > Xanthobacteraceae > 62-47. The sequence goes on from JAFKKL010000035.1 coordinate 2,405, forward strand.
ACAGGATGTAGAGCCCCATCACGAAATACATGCTGTAGATGTTGTCGCCGGTGTTCTTGACGATGAAACCGTTGATTGACGGGCTCACCGCCGGGCCGAGGTTGCCGAGGCTGCTGATCAGCGCGAGGCCGCCGGCGGCCGCGCCAGCCGACAGGTACTCGCTGGTCAGCGCGAAGAACAACGGCGTCGCCGACGCGATGCCGATCACGGCGAAGGACAGCGCGATGATCGATCCCGCCAGATTGCCCTGAAGCAGCGTGGTGATGAACAGACCGAACGCCGCAATGGCGACGCAGGCCGCGAAATGCCAGCGACGCTCGTGCCACTTGTCCGAGTGGCGGCCGATCAGGATCATCCCGATAACGCCGACGGCGTTGGGAATGGCGGCGTAGATGCCGATCAGGAACAGATCCTTGACGCCCCAGCTCTGGATCAGGGTCGGCAGCCAGAACACCATGGTGTAGGTGGCGCCGAGCAGCAGGAAATACACCAGCGAGAGAATGTAGACCTTCGGATCACGCAGGCATTGGCCGAAAGAGCCTGCAGGCTCGCCCTGAACATCCTTGACGTCACTGTTCATGCGGTCGGCATGCAGCGCCTTTTCTTCCTTCGTCAACCAATCCGCCTGCGCCGGCTTATCCTGCAGCAGCACATAGACCAGGAAGCCGAGCAGGATGGCAGGAACGCCCTGCACCAGGAACAACCATTGCCAGCCATGCATGCCGGCGATGCCGTCGAAGTACTTCAGGATGCTGCCGCACAGCGGCCCGGCAATCACCGAGACGATGGTGGTGGCCGACATGAAGATCGCGATCACCTGCCCGCGCCGCACCGACGGATACCAGTACGTGAAATACAGAATCACGCCCGGGAAGAAGCCGGCTTCGAACGCGCCCAGCAGGAAGCGCACCACATAGAACTGCGTCGGCGTCGAGACAAACATCATCGCAGTGGCGGCGGCGCCCCACAGCACCATGATACGCAGCAGCGTCTTGCGCGCGCCGATTTTTTCAAGAAGCAGATTGCTCGGTACCTCGAACAGGAAGTAGCCGATGAAGAAGATGCCGGCGCCAAGGCCATAGACCGCATCGCTGAACGGCAGCGTCTGCTTCATCTGCAATTGCGCGTAGCCGATGTTGATGCGGTCGAGATAGGCGACCATGTAAGCGATCAGCAGCAGTGGAATGATGCGCCAGTTGATCTTGGAGAATAGAGCGTTGAGCGATGCGCTCTCGGCCACATGAGGCGTCTTGCCCGTCGTCGTAGGATGCATTTTGTTTCCCTCCATCCGATAATCTGTTCAGCGAATGGCGGCCTTCCGTTGCGGAACAACCGGCCACCGAAATTCTTGCGTTCCCGCCCCTTGCAATGGCCACGACAAAGCCCTGCCCGAACGCAGTCCGGGACTCGCTTCGCAATGGCCGTAGCAAACGGTGCGTCAGGCCTCCCGCGGGGCTTCCGACTTGGCGGCGGCCGCCGCTTTCGCTTTGCCCGATGGCTTGCTTGGCTGTTCGATCGTCAACTCGGCGGGCTGCGGCGCGGCGGTGCCGGCCGATGCCTCCGCCACCGGCGGCAGCGCCTCGATCTCTTTCAGTGCCTTTTTCAGGTGCTCGATGAGTTCGTAGGACTCATCCTGCGACAGCACACGACGGCAGGCGGTGAGCCCGAACTCCAGCACGCCGGCGTAGCTTTGCACGGTGATGTTCAGCGCGCTGCCGTGATACGGGATCGACACCGGATAGTAATGAAGCATCCGCGCGCCGGCCATGAACAGCGTCATCGGCGGGCCCGGAACGTTGGAGATCAGGACGTTGCCGGCGGCCGGAACGCGGCTCGCCAGATTGGAGCGCCCGAGCAGCGAGGCAAGCCCGGTCATCAGCCACGGCGCACCGGTGATTGGCACGTTCATCCCGAGCACCGGCTTCAATTCCCGCACCACCGCTTTCGCCGCTTCCGACGAGTTGTGAATCGCCTTGAAGCGGTCCGGCAGATTCTTGATATCGGTGGCGAGATCGACACGAACCGCCGACACCTGATTGTTCATCGCGCTGTCGCCCTCGGTGCGGAGGCTGACCGGCACCATCGCAATCAGCGGCTCCTTGGGCAGCAGGTTGCGCTCCTTCAGGAAGCGATGCAGCGCGATCGAGCACATCGCCATCACGATGGTATTCACCGTGCCGCCGACGCGCTTGCCCAGCTCCTTGATATCGGTGAGCGGCACCGACAGCGTCGAGTAGGAACGCTGGTTGGTGATCGAATCGTTGAAGATGGTCTTGGGAGCCAGCCCGAGATTGAGCTGGCGCTCGCCCTGCGGTACACGCTGGCTGGCAATCACATTGGCGGCCGTGCTGAACGCCTTGGCCGCGGTGGGCAGCGCTTCCGCGATCTTGCGATACTGCTGCGCCGCATTGGTTGCGGCGGCCTGCAGCAATTCCGTGACGCCGAGCTGATACTGTCCCGTCGTCCGCTTGCGGCGCGGCGGCGGCACCTCGCGGATCTTCGGCGACGTATCGTAGAGCACCTTCGCCAGTTCGACGCCGGCCTTGCCGTCGACGCCTGAGTGATGCGCCTTGGTATAGAAGGCCATCTGGCCGTTCTCGAGACCGTCGATGACGTACATCTCCCACAGCGGGCGGCTGCGGTCGAGAAGCGTCGAGTGCAGCCGCGCGATGAGTTGCTCAAGCTGCGCCATGGTCCCGGGACGACGTAATGTCACGGTGCGTACGTGATAATCCAGATCGATGTCGTCATCCTCGATCCAGACCGGCTCCGCCAGTTCGAAGGGCATCGGCGCGAGCTTGCGCGTCAACACGGTTGCGAGATGCAGCCGTTTGCCGAGCATCGCCTTGACGTCTTCGTAGTAGTCGCCGTCATAACCCTCGGGCAATTCGAACAGCATCAGGCTGCCGACATGCATCGGCGTTTCCGGCGTTTCGAAATGCAGGAATGATGCGTCCATACTGCTGAGTTGGTCCATCACCGTGCCTCCCTCATGCGAACGCTGTCGCTGTTCGCTTCCGTCTTCTGCCAAACGCCCCGGTTGTTGCAGCCGAAGCGCCCTCCTCGAACCGGAGACGGCCTGCACTTGCCGTCTCCGCCGTGCTCATCGTCGCGTCGGCTATGATGCCTTCGCCTTCTGCGCTTCCTCGTCGTAGAGATCTTTCTTCGAAATCTTTCCGACCGCGGTTTTCGGCAGTTCGCCGCGGATATCGAGCGCGTGAATCATCTCGTGCTTGCCGAGCTTGTCCTTGAGGAAGGCCTGAAGCTCCTTCAGCGTGGGCGCAGCCGCGCCGGCCTTGAGCTTGATGAAGGCTTTCGGCGACTGGCCGCGATATTCGTCAGGAATACCGATCACCGCGACTTCCGCGACCGACGGATGCTGATAGACCGCTTCCTCCAGCACGCGCGGATAGACGTTGAAGCCGCCGCACAGCAGCATGTCCTTGGTCCGGTCGACGATGTAGACGTAACCGTCCTGGTCCATGTAGCCGACGTCGCCGGTGCGCATGAAGCCGTCGGCGGTCATCACGTCGGCAGTGGCGTCGGGCTTCTTCCAGTAGCCCTTCATCACGTTCGGGCCCTTGATACACAACTCGCCGGTCTGGCCGAGCGCAACGTAGGTGGCATTGTCGCTGGTATCGAGGAATTTGATGCTGATGCCCGGGCTCGGGACGCCGCACGAACCGGCACGCGGCTCATTCGTGACCGGCGTGAAGGTTCCTGTCGGCGAGGTTTCCGTCATGCCCCACCCCTCCGCGAGCCGACAGCCGGTCAGTTTTTCGAAGCTGCGCTGAACTTCGAGCGGTAGGGGCGCGCCACCGGAGTTGCACCACTTCAATGAGGTCAGATCAACCTTACCCGCCTCCGGATGATTGAGCACGGCGACGAACATTGTCGGCACGCCGGGAAACGCCGTGATCTTCTTTTCCGTCAACTCCTTGACCACCGCGTCGATATCGAACCGGATATGCTGATAGAGTTCTGCGCCGATGCGGACGCCGAGCAGCATGTTGACGGTCAACGCATAGATGTGGAACGGCGGCAACACGCCGAGCAGACGCTCATTGCCCTCGTCCAAGGTCGGCGGATCGGTCCTGGTCGTCTCGACGCATTGATTGGTGGCCGACGTCAGGTTGCCGTGGGTCAGCATCGCGCCTTTCGGCAGGCCAGTGGTGCCGCCGGTGTACTGCAACAACGCGATCGCATCGGTGAGATCGGCGATCGGGTAGCTGCGATAGATGCCATCATTGTCGAGCAGCGCCTGGAAGGTGAGGTGCTTGCCGTCGTTCGGCACGCTGGCGAGTTGCTTGGTCGCCTGCATCTGCGCATTGAGCGCCTGCGGGTTTCCGGACATTTCCGCGACGCTGCCGACAATCAGCTTCTTCAGGCGCGTGTGGTCCAGCATCGGCGCCATCTGCGGATAGAGCGCGGCCAGATCGAGCGTGATCAGGAAATCGGTCTGACTGTCCTCGATCTTGTGTTCGAGCACCTTGGCGGCATCGAGCGGCGAATAGTTCACCACCGTACCGCCGGCTTTCAGCACGCCGAACAGGCTCACGAGGTAGTGCGGCGTATTCGCCAGATAAAGGCCGACATGGATGCCCGGCCCGACGCCGAGCTTCTGCAAGCCCGCAGCCGCACGATTGGCGAGATCGTTCAGTTCGGCGAAGGTGATCTTGCGCCCCATGAAATCGATCGCGGAATTGTTCGGCCATTTCGCCGCTGCATCTTCGAGGATCTGCTGAACGGGCGTGGGCGAAATGTCCGCGTCCCATTTGACGCCGGGCGGATACGACTTGATCCATGGCATGTCGCCGAGCGAAACATTGGTCATCTGAAATCCTCCCGTTTCTTTTGCTTGCGTATGTCTCAAACCGCCCGTGACCAACGCCACACGCCCGTCAGATCCTGCAACTTGGCCAGACGCATTGCGATCTCCACCCATGACGATCCGATCGCGAACCAAAGCGGTCGCGTCTTCAGCGTTTCACATCCTTGAAGTCACTGCCGCGTCGCGGCGCCGGTTGCGGTCTTGAACTGCCGCTTCACCGAAACAGCAGGCCCTATTTCGGCTGCAACAGCTTTTGCAGGTTGGCCATGTTCTCTTGCATCCGTTCCTGCACGACCTTCCACGCGTTGGTATGCGCCTGCATTTCCAATTGCGTGAGTTCGCGGAAATTCGCGACGGCCTTTTCAACGCCCTGCTTGGCGATATCGGCCTGCTTCGACAGAGCATCCGTGCCGGTCATGTTTCCGGTCAGGTTCTGCACAGCGGCTTGCCATTCCGCGAAGGTCTCGCCGAGGATTTCATTGCGCCGCTCCATCAGCGCGCGAATGCCTTCATTGGCCTGACGGTTGGCCTCGACCAGCGCTTCCATATCCTTGCGCTGCCACTCAACCAGTGCGGCGATATCGACGTTGGGCAGCTTGTACTTCTCGACCATCTGCTTGAAGTTATCCAGCCACGGCATCATGCCGGCGAAGCCACCGTCGGATTTGTTGTTGTCGTCTGCCATGATGTCCTCCCTCTGATATCGTTCGCCGTGTCAGGAATGCAGCGTGGTGTATCGACCGGTTCTTTGTTTGAGCATGATCTTCTTGGAAAACCGGTCTCCGCTTTTGGGGATCATACTCTAGGCCGCGAACGGCTCGGCTTGCAGCATGCGCGCATAGTCGTCGTCCGCGCGGTTCGGGTCGGGATAGATCAGCCCGCGGAGACCGCTGCGATCGAACGGCGACCACTCACCCTCCTTCTGCGCGAGACGATCCGCGATGGCATACAATACCGCCGGATGATGCCCGAGGCCGCAGTGACTGCCCTCGACCTCGATGTTCTGCGTCGTGGTCGCTTCCTGCTCGCGGCAACCCTGCCAGGCGACGATGCCGTCGGTGCGCGAATAGATCGCCGTGCTCGGCACCGGCGGCGGCAGCCTCATGTTCTCGCGCTCCGGCCAGTCGTCGACCTTGCGCTCGCTGAGATATTCGTAAAGCTGCCAGGCATTGCTCGCCTTCGGCTCGCTGGCAAACGGGCTGCCGAGCGTGATCACCTGACGCACCAGCGACGGCGAGCGCCGCGCCAGTTCGCGCGCGAAGACACCGCCGAGGCTCCAGCCGATCAGGCTGACCTTCCGCTGATAACGGTCGGCGAGTTCGGCGAGACGCGCATCCATTGCGTCTTCGACGCCGGGGCGCGGACCGCGATTGGGGCCGAGTTTCCAGCCGTGCGCGGCATAGCCTTGCGCCTTCAGGTAAGTGCGCAGCGGCCGTGTCGAGGAATCGCTGGCGGACAATCCCGGAAGCACCAGCACGGGATGACCGTCGCCGCGCGGCGCCCGGCGCAGCAGCGGATACAGCGCAAAGAACGCTTGCAGCTCCCAGATGCCGCGCATCTCCAGCGCCAGCAAAAGTTTCGAGGGAGGCCTCTTCCCGTCTGCGGCGATATCCATGTCGGAGCGCTCCCTCTGATGTTGCGCGTTATCCGCGTTGACGTCGTTTCATCTGCAACGTCATGAAACGCTAACGAGCGTGCAAATGACGTGAAAGGTGCGATTGGCCCATCTCAGTGGTTACTTTGGGACAAAAATTTGCGTGTGCGCTGCAGCAGTTACAGCATCTTTTGCGTTGCGAAACGCTGACGGACTTTTGCGCGTCCAGCGTGCGAAGGCGTGGCGAAAATTCGCGGCGTCGCTATAGTCCAGCCGCGCGGCGATTTCCTCATTGGTCATCTCGGTATTGCGCAGATATTCGATCGCAAGTTTCATCCGAACTTCGGCGATGATGCGGCGATAGGTGATCTGCTCGGCTTCGAGTTTGCGGCGCAGCGTGCGCGGATGCACCGACAGTTGCGCGGCCATGGTCTCGATGCTGGGAAACCAGCCGGGGCGCGCGACCATGGCGCGACGCAAGTCGGCCGCGATGCCGCCGTCGCGATTGACGTCGTCGAGCAGCGGTTCGCACATGTCGGCCGCCATCACGCATGTCGTCGGGTTCGGGCTGACCATCGGATGATCGACCCAGCCCACATCGAATTCCATTTCGTTGCCGGCCTGCTCGAACAGAACCGGACACTGGAACAACGCGTGATAAAGATCCACATGCGGCGGCTGCGGATAGGTAGCGCGCAGGTTCGAGAAGCGGAACGACGGGCCATAAACATCGGTGCTGAACGTCAGGCATGTTGCGAAGGCGAATTCCAGCGCAAAGCGATAGACATCCTTGGGCGAATTGCGCGACAGCAGCGCGGCGAGCGTATAGGTCGCGGTATCGTCGTCGCGCGAGAACGCGACGTCGGCAACCATGCCGAGATGACGACTGTACTTAATGGCGAACTCAATGCCCTCCTCCCGGGTCGGACTGCTCAACAGCGCGTAGCCGTACATGCCGTAAGCGATGACATGCATGCGCTGTCCGGCGCGAAAGGCGATCGCCGGATCGCTCGACAGCTTTGTCGCGTTGCGGAATACGGTTTCGACCTGGCGATAAGATACGCGAGTGTCGGGCGATCTGAGATCGGCGCTCTTGAGGCCCGTCCCCGTCAGCGTGCGCGAGGAGGAAATACCTTCTTCTTCAAGAACGTCGACAACCGCAGCGATGCGCTGCGTCAGGTGGATGCGCTGCACGAGATTGGGGGTCGGCCGATACATGCTTCAGCGTTCCTCCGGCGTTGATAATGCCGCCCGACATGACGATGCCGGAGTTCATTGCGATCACTTGCGATCGATCAAGAAGAGGCTATCGAGAGGTTTTCCGGCTTGGAAGGTTCGATCAATCCAATCTTTGGGTGATTTTCGGACAGAGTAGTGAGCGACGCTATCATTCGCTGCGCTGCAACGTCCACGTGATGACATGCGCGATCAAACTCACGCGCGACGCAATGAACGCCGACACCGGCTTTCCCAAAAGAACGACCGCCGGCAGCGCCAGCGGTCCAGTTTGGGGGAGGAATACACTGAACGGAGATGCAGCGTATCCCTCCTCTTTCGATCGGAAAGGTGCGATCGCGCCAAACTTGCAGTGAGTTGCGGACAATATGCAATTGATCGGCCGTAACGCCGTGATCACACCGATCACGGCGCGCGCGTAGCGCTGCGAAAATCGGACGGACTTTTTCCCGTCCAGCGGATGAAAGCATGGCGGAAATTTGCGGCGTCGCTATAGCCGAGCCGCCCGGCAATTTCCTCGTTGGTCATTTGCGTCTTGCGCAGATATTCGATGGCAAGCCGCATCCGCACTTCGGCCAGAAGATCGCGATAGGAGGTGCCCTCCGCTTCCAGCTTGCGCCGCAACGCGCGCGGATACATCTCCAGCTTCTCGGCAATCATCTCGATACTCGGATAACACCCCGGCTGCTCGATCAGGATGCGGCGGATGTCGGCGGCGATGCCGCCGGTGCGGTTGATCTCGTCGAGCAACTGCTCGCACATCTCGCGCGCCATCGCATGGGTGCGCGGGTCGGCGAGTTCGACGGTGCGATCTTCTCGCACGTGCTCATAACTGCATCCAGGTTGGCGAAACAGAATGGGACACTGGAAAATGCGGTCATACGTGTCGGCATAGGGCGGCGGCGGATAATCCAGCAGCACACGCGAAAATGCGAAATGCGACCCGATGCGATCCCGGGTGGCCGTCAAATGCGCCGACAACGCGAACTCGACCGCGAAGCGATGAATGTTATCGGTGGGATTGGGCCAATGCATCGGCTCGAATGCGACTGAAATGGTTGCGTCGTCGAGCGAGAGCGCGCAATCGCAGAACGGGCCGATCACCCGCATGTACCTGATCGCGAAGTCACGAGCCTCGGCATGGGTCGCGCTGCTCAGCAGGGCATAGCCGTACATGCCGTATGCGGTGATGTGCATGCGCTGACCGGCGTGCAATGCCATGGCGGGATCGTTCGACAGGCGAATCGCGTTCCGAATGACCTGATCGAGTTGCCGGTAGGATATTTTTGTGGTGTGGCGGCTCAGTTGCGGCGCAGCAAGGCCTGTTCCCTCGAGCACCTGAACCGGGTCGACGCCCTGGCCCTCAAGCTCGGCCACGACCGCAGCGATAGTATGCGGCGAATACATGCGATGCTCGAAGTTCGGCGGCGACTTATGCGCCGAGTCCTCATTAACCAGCCGATGCGGCTTGTCCATCACAGCCATTGTCGCCCTCCATGCGCCTTAAGGTCGAATCCTCCCAAGTCAGTCGTGTGCATTTTTTTGAAAGGTAAGCCCGATCCATCGCCGAATGCAACGATCTCGATCACGAAGTCGATTTAACCGCCGCAACTTTTCCGCAGCGATCTTTTTCAGTGAGCGTCCGCGAGAGCAAAAACGATCGGGTAGCGCGGGTTACACCGCGCGGCTTTGCACCGGCGCGCGACCGCCGCCGTCGGCGACCAGCGTTGCGCCGGTGACGAACGACGCTTCGTCCGATGCCAGAAACAGGCAGCATGCCGCGATCTCTTCCGGCTGCGCCATGCGTCCCAGCGCGATGCGGCTAGCTGTCGCAGCGAACTCGGCTTCGGGCGTGCTGTTGTTCTTTTCCGCCGCGAGTTCCATTTCATATTTGCTCATTGGGGTACGGACCCAGCCGGGCGCGATCGCATTGGCGCGCACGCCGTAAGGACCGCCGGCATAAGCAAGCGATCGGGTGTACGACACGACCGCTGCCTTGCTCGCCGCATAGCTCGCGCTATCCGGGCTGGCGTTGAAAGCCGCGACCGATGCGACATTCACCACCGCGCCGCCGCGCCGCTGCAACAGCGGCAGCGCCGCGCGGCATACCATCATCGTGCCGGTAACGTTGACCGCGAACGTCTTTGCCCAAACGTCGTCGGTGATCGTCTCCGGACGATCCGGCGTGATGATACCGGCGGCGTTGACCACGATATCGAGCGCTCCGCCGCACGCGCCCAGCGCTGCATCGATATCGGCCCGCTGCGTCACGTCGCCATGCACCGCGCGACCGCCGATCGCAGTTGCCAGGTCATCGAGCAGCGCTCCGCCAAAACCGAACGCGACGACGCGCGCGCCGTGCCGTGCGAACAGTTCGGCGGTGGCGCGGCCGATCCCGGTCGCCGCGCCGGTGACAAGCGCCCGTCGCCCTTCCAGCCGCTGCATCAGCGCTCTCCCCATTGCCGTTCGACGGCGAAGCCGGTCTCCGGCAGGGTCGATCCGCCATCCACCACAATGGTCTGCCCGGTGACGTACCTGGCTTGCGGCGACGCCAGATACAGCATGGCGAAGGCAATGTCGTCAGCCTCGCCCATCCGCCCCATCGGCACGAAATGTTCGATGCGTTGCCGATTCTCAGGCTGGCTCATGCTGCCGCGCCCCGGCTTGGCGATGAACCCCGCCTCGACGCCGTTGACGGTGATGCCATCGCGCGCCAGCTCAAACGCGGCGCCGCGCAGGAACGCGTTGACGCCCGCCTTCGCCGCCGAATAATGCGCACCACCACCCATCGCCACGCGCGCGGATACCGACGAGGTCACCAGCACGCGCCCAGCCCCAGCGCGTTGCATGTGCGGCACGGCCGCTTGCGTCAGCCAGATCGCGGCATTGAGATTCAACGTCAGCACTTCGTCCAACTTGTCCTGATCGAGTTCGTCGAGCGACGCCCATGGGCAGCCGCCGGCGTTATGAACGAGGATATCGAGCCGGCCGTGTTTGCTGGCAACGCCATCAATCGACCCGCGAAGACTGGCACGGTCGAGCCGGTCGAACGGCGCGATATCGGCCTCGAGCTGCCGCGCCTTGAGCGTCGCGGCCAGTTCTTCCGCGGCATCGGCGGTGCGGTTGGCGATGACGACATGCGCGCCGGCTTCCGCGAAACGCGTGACGATGGCCGCGCCGATGCCGCGGCCGCCGCCGGTGACCAGCGCGACCTTCCCCGTGAGATCGAACGGACGTGTGCTCACGCTCAGATCACTTTCGCCTGTTGCAGCAGTGTGACGAAGCGCGCGAACACCTCGGTGTGGCGCGCAACGTCGGCGGCTTTCGTCGCCGGACACATCAGGAACATGGTATGGAACGGCGTCACCAGAATACCCTCGTTCATGTAGAAGGCGTGCAGCAGCGTCTCCAGATTGGCGCGCCGACCGGCGATGACATCGGCGCCGCTTTTGGGTGGCGACGGCATGAACATGATTTCCGCGCGCGCACCGACCTGCGTCACATGCCACGGTAGCCGATAGGAATCGATGATCGCGCGCGCATCATCGGCGAGTTTCGAAGCGAGGTCGATCATGTGGCCGTAGTTGGCAGGCGTTAGCACCTCTTCAAGCACGGCGCGCATCGTCGCCACTGTCAACGCGTTGCCGGCGAGCGTTCCGCCGATGCCGAGATGTGCCGACTGGCGCACCCGCGGATTGACGCGCGGCACCATCGCCCACACGCGCTCGGCGATCTCCTGCGTCAGGCCGAACACTGCCGCCGGAATGCCGCCCGCGATCGCCTTGCCGGCGACCAGAATATCCGGCTCAAGCCCATGCAGCGCGGTATAGCCGCCGGGACCCGACGACAATGTATGCGTCTCGTCGATCACCAGTACGGTGCCGGTTCGTCGCGTCAAATCGCGCAGCGCGGCGTGGAATCCCTCCGCCGGCGGGATCATGCCGAAATTGGTCATGATCGGCTCGGTGAGCACGCAAGCGACGTCGCCGTCCGCGAGCGCCGCTTCGAGCGCGGCGAGATCGTTGAACTCGACGACTTTCGACACCGCCGCGTGGTTCACCCCGTTGGGATGGATCATGTTGCGCAGGCCGATCTTGCCGCCCCGGATCTCGACATGCGCCTCCTCGACACCGCCGTGATAGCAGCCAGAGAACACCAGCACCTTGGTGCGGCCGGTGATCATCCGCGCGAGGCGGATCGCGCCGCGATTGGCATCGGTCGCGGACGTGGTCAGCGTCCAGTACGGCAAACCGAAGCGGCGCGTCAGCTCTTGACCGACCCACAGGCTATCCTCGGTCGGCAGCATCATCGTGGTGCCGCGCGCAAGCTGGCGCTGCGCCGCCTGCAGCACCGGCGCCGGCGTGTGGCCGCACATGCCACCGGTGTCGCCGAGACAAAAGTCGACATAATCATGGCCGTCGATGTCGCGAATGTGCGCGCCTTGCGCCTGCTCGACATAAACCGGGAAGCCACCAGCCCAGCGGCGCATCCAGTGCGACGGACCGCCGAACAGGAAATGCTCCTGTCCTTTTTGCCACGCCGCCGCCGAGCGCGGATGGCTTTTCAGAAATCGTGCCTGCTCCGCATCGAGCAGCGCTTCAATCGTCGCGTCGGTCGTCATCGGCATCGTCAAGGTCATGAGATCATCCATGGATCATTATTTGATCCTATAGTTCATATATAGACTTGCATCGTGACCGCCTCGGTGTCAAGCTGGGCAACACAAGAGCGAGCCTGAGCCCATGAGCACCGTCGAAAAAGCCATTTCGCTGCTGAACTTCTTCACCGAGGACACCCCCGAATGGGGACTCTCCGAATTGGCGCGGCAGGCGCAGTTCGACAAGGCGACGACACGCCGGCTGCTTGTCGCGCTCGCCAATTCCGGCCTGATCGAACAGCACACGGTGACGCGACGCTATCAGCTCGGCGCCGGATTGCTTCGTCTCGCGCGCGTGCGGGAATCCCATTTCCCGCTATTGCAGGTTGCGGTGCCGGTACTGCGCGACGTCGCCACCGCAACCGATGAGACCGTGCACCTGTCGGAGTTCGGCGCGCGCGGCCTCGTCACAGTTCATGTCGAGGAATCGACCAAGGCCAATCGCGTCAGCGTCGCGAACGGACAGATCCTGCCGCTGCACGCCACCGCATCCGGCATCGCATTTCTCGCGTTCTCGCCATCGCAACTTGCCAAGTCGTACTTGCGGAAATCCCTGACCGCCTTCACGCGCCATACGCTGGTGCAGCCAGCGCGCCTCGACGACGCCATCAAGGCCGCTGCCGAGCATGGCTACTCGCGCGGCGAGCAAGGCTATGAAGACGGCGTGTTCAGCATCGCGGCGCCGATCCTCGGGCTCGACGGATATGCCATCGGATCGATCGCAGTCGCGATGCCGCTCTCGCGCAACACCAAGGCGACTACGGAGCGCCACATTCAAGCCGTGCGCGGCGCCGCGCAGGCGATTTCCACACGGTTGTTCGGCGAACAGCCGACGCCGCGACAGGCCCGAGTGGCTTGAAACGCAACAGCGCGGCAGGCCCCACACTCTCGTTCGAACAAAGAAAGTCCTCGTCATGCAAGACAGCAATTTCCTGATCGCCAACAACGCCAAGGCCATCTGGCATCCGATGGCACATCCGGCGGAAATGCGCGCGCACCCGCCAAAGATCATGATGAAGGGCTCCGGCGTTCACGTCTCGGATATCGAGGGCCGCACGCTTCTCGACGCGGTGGCGGGATTGTGGAACGTCAACCTCGGCTATAGCTGCGATCCGATCAAGAAGGCCATCGCCGAGCAACTAGATATGCTTCCCTACTACTCGGGCTTTCGCGGTACATCGACCGGGCCTTCGATTCAGCTCGCGGAAGAACTGACCGAATGGTTCAAGCCGGAGGGCATGGCACGCGCCTTCTTCACCTCCGGCGGTTCGGACTCGGTCGAGACCGCACTGCGACTGGCGCGGCAATACTGGAAGATCAAAGGCGAGAACGACCGCACCAAATTCCTGGCACTGAAGAAGGGCTATCACGGCACGCATTTCGGCGCGGCGTCTGTCAACGGCAACGCCAACTTCCGCCGCAACTACGAGCCGCTGCTGCCGGGCGTGTTCCACATTCCCGCGCCGTGGACCTATCGCAACCCGTTCAACGAAACCGATCCGGCCAAACTCGCGAAACTCTGCGCCGCCGCGCTGGAGGACGAGATCGCGTTTCAGGGCGGCGACACCATCGCGGCCTTCATCATGGAGCCGGTGCTCGGCGCCGGCGGCGTGATCGTGCCGCATGAGAGCTTCATGAAGCTGGTTCGCGAGATTTGCGATAAGCACGGCATCCTGATGATCTCCGACGAGGTCGTTACCGGCTTCGGGCGCACCGGCGCGTGGTCGGGCGCACGGCTGTGGGGCGTGAAGCCGGACATGATGACGATCGCGAAAGCGATCACGTCGGGCTACTTCCCGCTCGGCGCCACTCTGATCGGCGAGAAGATGGCGGAGGTTTTCGAATCCGATAAATCCGGCACCGCCTCGATCGGCCACGGCTACACCTATTCCGGTCATCCGGTCGGCTGCGCCGCCGGCATCGCCGCGCTGGCCGAAACGCGCCGCCTCAAGCTCAACGAAAATGCGGCCGCGCGCGGCGAGGAACTGATCGCCGCACTTCAGCCGCTTCAATCGAAGCATCAAATCGTCGGCGACGTGCGCGGCAAGGGATTGATGGCAGCACTCGAACTGGTCGAGGACAGAACGACGAAGAAGGCGCTGGACAAGACGCGGCTCGCCACGATTGCCGAGACGGCTTACGAAGCTGGCGTGATGATCCGTGTGTCGGGCAACAACATCATCCTGTCGCCGCCGCTGATCCTCACCGCCGCCGATGTCACCAAGATCGCGCAGGCGCTCGACGCCGGGCTTGCGGCGGCGGGGTGATCTATCTAGCTATTTAATGATGTATCCTTGTTCGTCATGGCCGGAATAAATCCGGCCATGACGAGTTTCAGTCGAATTGCCCAATCTCACAGACTGTTTTCGATCCGAACTCCTTACGACCAGCTCTTCGGCCGCGGCCACAGGCCGCCGTCGGACCACGCAGCGGACTCGTCCGGCGACAACTGATCGCCGCTGCCGCCCGTCTCCTTCGGATCGGTGTTGAGCCAGCGGCGCAATTCGAGCTTGCCGATCTGGTTGCGATGGACTTCGTCCGGACCGTCCGCCAGACGCAGCAGACGCGTCGTCGCCAGCGCAGCCGAAAGGAAGTGATCGTTGCTGGTGCCGCCACCGCCGAACGCCTGGATCGCCCAGTCGACGATGCGCTGCGCCATATTTGGCGCGATGACCTTGATCATCGCGATCTCCTGCCGCGCCGCTTTGTTGCCGACGGTGTCCATCATGTACGCCGCCTTGAGCGTCAAGAGCCGCGCCTGCTCGATCATGATGCGCGCTTCGGCGATGCGTTCGAGCGTCACCGTCTGCTCGGCGACGGGCTTGCCGAACGCAACGCGATTCATGGTGCGGCGGCACATACGTTCGAGCACGCGCTCGGACAGGCCGATCAGCCGCATACAGTGATGGATACGTCCGGGCCCGAGGCGGCCCTGCGCGATCTCGAAGCCCCTGCCCTCGCCCAGTAGCATGTTGCTGGCGGGCACCCGCACGTTGGTGAAGATAACTTCCGAGGCGCGATCCGGCACGCCGTAGAAGCCAAGCACCGGCAGCGAACGAATAACGCGAACGCCGGGCGCATCCTTCGGCACGAGGATCATCGACTGACGCTTGTGGCGATCCGGATTGTTCGGATCGGTCTGCCCCATGAAGATGACGATCTTGCAACGCGGGTCGGTGGCGCCGGTGGTGTACCACTTGCGGCCGTTGATGATGTAGTCATCGCCGTCGCGCACGATCAGGCTCGCAACATTGGTGGCGTCGGACGAGGCGACGTCCGGCTCGGTCATCGCGAAGGAGGAGCGGATTTCACCGGCCAGCAGCGGCTTCAGCCAACGATCCTTCTGCGCCTCGGTGCCGTAGCGCAGGATCGTCTCCATATTGCCGGTGTCGGGCGCGCTGCAATTGAAAACTTCCGGCGCGAGATGCGAACGCCCCATGATCTCGCACAGCGGCGCGTATTCGAGATTCGTCAGCCCGCCTTCGTGCGCCGGCAAGAACAGATTCCACAGCCCCTCGTCGCGCGCCAGCGGCTTAAGCTCCTCGACAACCGGATGCACCGCCCACGGCCCGAGCCGTTCGGCTTCCTGATAGAAACGGCGCTCGTTCGGATAGATATGACGCGCCATGAAGCGCTGGATGCGGCCGGCGAGTTCCTGGCTGCGTTCGCTCTGGGTAATGTCCACGTAAATCCTCCACTATCGTCGGCGCAGATCGTATCCGAATGCATTGCATGCTGCGTTTTTCACACGCAGCAACGCTTCGATCTATCGCGCAGATCGCGCACCTCGTCACGCGGAAAATACCGTTCGAACATTGTTCGAATCGGTTGGTATTGAATCTGTTGGTATTGAAAGGCGCACCCGCGCAGCGCTCAGCAACCTAGGGCGTCATTGCCGGGCATAGCCGTTCGAAGAACGGCGTCGCTTCGCTCGCCTATGCCCCGGCAATCCATCTTTTCAAGAAGATGGATGCGCGGATCAAGTCCGCACATGACGAGCCGATGATCCAATCAAAAGCAGAAAGGCCCTAGCCGATCTTCTGCCGCTTGATCTCGACACCGGCCTTGACGCGATCCCAGGTATCTTCGGTGATGCCCTGCTGTCGCAGGATGTACTTCTCGACCTTCTGCGTCGGCGTGCGCGGCAGGTCCGCGAGCAATCGGACATAGCGCGGCAACATGAAGTGCGCCAAACGCGGCTGCAGGAAGTCGAGCAGTTCGAGTGGCTCGATCGCCTCGCCTGGCACCGTCGCGACCACGGCCAGCACGTCGTCCTCCGCCAGTTCGTTCGGCACGGCGACGACGGCGCATTCCCGCACCTTGGGATGCGCAAGGATTTCGGCTTCGACCTCGAACGAGGAAATATTTTCGCCGCGACGGCGGATCGCATCCTTCATGCGATCGACGAAGAAGTAATTGCCGTCGGCATCGCGCCGGAACGCATCGCCGGTGTGAAACCAGCCGTTGCGCCATGCTTTCACGGTGGCCTCGGCATCCTTGTAATAACCGGAGTTGAGCGCCCACGGCGCCTCACTGCGCACCATCAACTCGCCGATGGCGCCGGCCGGCACTTCGCAATCGTTGGCATCGACGATGCGCAACTCGTTGCCCGGCCGCTGCCGCCCGCAGGTGCCGATGGCTTGCGGGTCCGGGTCCGAGACGATCGGCACGTTGATCTCGGTCATGTTGAACAAGGTCCAGACCTTGGTGTCGAACCGATCTGCAAAGGTGCGCCAGTCGTCGGGCAGCGGGATCATCGTGACTTTTCGCAAGGTGTGATCGCGATCGTCGGCGGCGGGCGGGCGCTTCGACAGGAAGTTCGACATCACGCCGAGCAGGATGGTGTAAGTCGCGTTCATCGCGCGGACCGCGGGCCAGAACGCTTCCGTGGTGAAATCCCCGCCGATGCCGATGGTGCCGCCGCGATTGAGCATGCCTATCACCGGCAAGGTGCCGCCGACATGGAAGAACGGCAGGAAGGTGAGATAGCAATCCTCCTCGCCCAGCATCGGAAATGCCTCGAGGCCGCTCATGTGCCACATGTGCGCATAGGATGACAGCACGCCCTTCGAGCGACCCGTGGTGCCGGAGGTGTAGATGATCGACTGCACATCCCACGGCTCGATCGCGCGTTCCAGCGGCGGTAGCGTCGCGGGGTCGGCGTCAAGCTCGGCCAACGATACGCGGCGCAAGCCGTCGATGGTGGGCGCATCGCCGCCGGAGACCACCAGCGTCGTCAGCGCAGCGCGATCGATTGGCGCGAGGCGCTCGACCAGATCGGCAGCGACAACCATGACCCGCGCGTCGCCATTGGCGATGACGTGTGCCAGGAGATTGCCGCGATAGGCGGTGTTGATCGGAACGTAAACGGCGCCGAGCCAATTGATGGCGAACCAGACGCGCACGATATCGACGGTGTTGGGCATCCAGACGTTGACGTGATCGCCCTGCTTGACGCCGAGCGCGGCAAGGCCGGCGGCCATCCGCATCACCTCGTTGCGAAACGCCCGATAGCCGATGGCGCGGCCGTCCGGCAGGCGAATGTAGGGGCGATCCGGATGCAAGTCGGCCTGCTTTTCCAGCACGTAGCGCATCACGCAATCCTCGCGTGCAGGAACGCGCGGATCAGGGTTATGCGTTGCATCCGTCATGAACGTGCCTCCCGGGCTGCTTTGGAATTATGTCAAGTCATTTACCGATTGGCAAGGCGAGGCCATTATTTGGTGCGCGCCGCCTTGAGACCCCGGCTGATACTGGCAAGCACCTCGATGCAGGCGGAGATCTGCGCCATCGAGACATTCGCCGTGCCCTGCCGGAAGAATTCGATGGTCCGCAGGTGCAGGTCGCGCCATGCGGCGATACCGTCCGGCGTCAGGCGGACGATCCTGCTGCGGCGATCTGTCTTATCCTCGATGCGCTCGGCAAGTCCGGCGCGCTCAAGCCGCTTCAGCACCGCATCCATGTTCTGACGGCTGACCGCCAGGTAATCGTAAAGCGCCGAGAACGACATGCCGTTTTCCGGGTCGCGATAGAGCGCGCCCAACGTCGCGCCCTGAACGGCAGAGATGCCAAGCTCGCGCAGCGCCGCCGTCTGATAGACGTTCTCGGTTTGAAACAGGCGGAAGAACAGCTTGTTGCTCAATTCCTCGCGCGGCGAGAGCGCAATGTCCTTTGCGATCTCTTTCGCGGCTTGGCGACCCGTCGCGGTGCGCCCGCGTTTTGCTTGCTGCTTCATCGGTCTCCCTCAATTCGGTAAATGTATTGACACGAATTTCCGGCGTCCATAGTTTTGTGCGATCAAATTCCCGCGGAATGCCAGATCATGCCCGATGTCATGCCTTCCGCGCGGCGCAAGACCGTCAATGCAGGCATCCGTTGTGCCTGCTGACCATCAAAAAGGCCAGCCATGCCGTTCCAGAAGATTCTGATTGCCAATCGCGGAGAAATCGCGCTGCGGATCGCCCGCGCCGCCGCCGAACTCGGCATCGCCACCGTCGCGGTGGCGCCGGCGGACGACCGCGCCTCCGCGCACGCCGCTACCGCCGAGGAGTTTCACGAGCTGCCCGGACAAGGCGCCGCTGCGTATCTGTCGATCGATGCGATGCTGGAGATTGCGGAGCGCGCCGGCTGCGACGCCGTGCACCCCGGTTATGGCTTCCTGTCCGAGAGCGCCGCCTTCGCGCGCGCGGCGGCAGCAAAGGGCATCACCTTCATCGGCCCGGCGCCCGAGGCCCTCGACCTGTTCGGCGACAAGGCCAAGGCGCGTGCACTCGCGCGCGCCTGCGGCGTTCCGGTGCCGGACGGCAACGACGCCACTGCGACGCGCGAGCAGGCAGCCGCTTTCCTCGACCAGCTCGGCTCCGGCGGCGCCATCATGATCAAGGCGGTGGCGGGCGGCGGCGGGCGCGGCATGAGGATCGTCCGCGCGCCGGCGGAGCTGGATGCCGCATGGCAGCGCTGCCAGTCCGAGGCGAAAGCCGCATTCGGCAACGACGCACTTTATGTTGAGCGCTATCTGCCGAGCGTGCGCCACATCGAAGTACAGGTGGTGGGCGACGGCGCGAACGTCATCCACCTCGGCGAGCGCGAATGCACCATCCAGCGCCGCCACCAGAAGCTGATCGAGATCGCACCAAGTCCGGGATTGTCCGCCGCGACGCGCAAGGCGATCTGCGATGCCGCCATCACCATGGCGGCGAAGGTCGGCTATCGCAGCCTGGGCACGTTCGAATTCCTTGTGCCGACCGATGGCGACGGCTTCGTTTTCATCGAGGCCAATCCGCGTTTGCAGGTCGAGCACACGGTGACGGAGGAAGTTTTCGGCGTCGATCTGGTGAAGACACAGATCCGTATCGCCGGCGGCGCCACGCTGGCTTCGCTCGGTCTCGATGCCGCCCGTATCGCGCCGCGTGGCGCCGCGATGCAGTTGCGCGTCAACATGGAGACGCTGTCGCCGGACGGCAACGCCAAACCGAGCGGCGGCATGCTGCGCGCGTTCGATCCGCCCTCCGGCCCCGGCGTACGCGTCGATACGTTCGGTTATACGGGCTATCGCACCAGTCCGCGCTACGATTCGCTACTTGCCAAGATCATCGTCTCGTCGCCGGAAAATTTCAGTGATGCGCTTCAACGCGGCCGCCGTGCCTTGCGCGACTTCCGCATTGATGGCGTCGCCACCAACATTCCGGTGCTGCGCGCCATTCTCGACCAGCCGGATTTCGTCGCGGATAGGATATCGACGAACTTCATCGAAACGCATCTCGATGCGATTCTTGCCACCGCCGCGCAATTCGATTCCAGCAATGACGCCGGCGGCCGGACCAGCGAGCGCGCGCGCGCGTCCAGCGATCCGCTCGGCGTGTTCGACAGCGCCTCTGCCATCGCCCTGGCCGAACGCAACGCATCATCCAGCGCGGCATCTGCGCCACTGCCGGAAGGCGCTATCCTGGTGGCCGCGCCGCTTCAGGGCACCATCGTCTCCTGCGACGTGGCGAGCGGCGACACCGTGCGTGCCGGCCAGCAGGTGCTGGTGGTCGAATCCATGAAGATGGAGCATCTCGTCACCGCGCCAGTGTCCGGCACGGTCGACGGCCTGACGGTCGCGCCCGGCGATACCATCTTCGAAGGCGAGCCACTGCTGCACATCGCACCGTCCGACGACGCGGGTGCAAGCGAGGCGGCGGAAACCGCCATCGATCTCGATCACATTCGCGGCGACCTCGCCGAAGCGCTGGCGCGCCGCGCCGCGCTTTACGACGAGAACCGGCCCGATGCCATCGCACGCCGCCGCAAGACCAACCAGCGCACCGCGCGGGAAAACATCGCCGACCTGTGCGACCCCGACAGCTTCATCGAATATGGCGGACTGGCGCTCGCGTCGCAGCGCCATCGCCGCACCATCGACGAGTTGCGCCGCATGAGTCCGGCCGATGGCATGGTGACCGGCATCGGCGCCGTCAACGGCACGCAGTTCGACGACGAGCAGGCGCGCTGCGCGGTGATGGCCTACGACTACACGGTGTTCGCCGGCACGCAGGGCGTCACCAACCACAAGAAGAAGGATCGCCTGCTGACGCTGGCCGACAAGTGGGCGCTGCCCGTGGTGGTGTTCGCGGAAGGCGGCGGCGGGCGGCCCGGCGACGAATGGCCGACGCCGGCGGGGCTCGACACTACGACGTTCCACCGCTTCGGCGACCTGAACGGCAAGGTGCCGACCATCGGCGTCGTCTCCGGCCGCTGCTTCGCCGGCAATGCCGCGCTACTCGGCACCTGCGACGTCATCATCGCCGACAAGACCTCCAACATCGGCATGGGCGGGCCGGCAATGATCGAAGGCGGCGGCCTCGGCGTGTTCCGGCCCGAGGACATCGGCCCGGTGTCGGTGCAAGCGACCAACGGCGTGATCGATATCCTTGTCGATGACGAAGCTGAAGGTGTCGCTGCCGCGAAGCAGTACCTCTCCTATTTCCAGGGCCGGATCGACCAATGGAATTGCGCCGATCAGCGCCTGCTGCGGCAAGCGGTTCCGGAAAACCGGCTGCGCGCCTACGACATCCGCAGCGTCATCAATACGCTTGCCGACGCCGGCTCGGTGCTCGAACTGCGCTCGCGCTTCGGCGTCGGCATGATCACGGCGTTCATTCGCATCGAGGGCCGGCCACTCGGCTTGATCGCCAACAATTCGCATCATCTCGGCGGCGCCATCGACGCGGACGGTGCCGACAAGGCGACGCGCTTCATCCAGCTCTGCGACGCGTTCGATATTCCGGTGGTGTCGCTGTGCGACACGCCCGGCATGATGGTGGGCCCGGAGGTGGAGAAGACCGCGCAGGTGCGCCACGTCTCGCGCATGTTCGCCACCGGCGCGCGCTCCAGCATCCCGTTCTTCACCGTCGTGTTGCGCAAGGCTTACGGCCTCGGCGCGCTGGCGATGACGGCGGGCAGCAGCCAGGCGTCGTTCTTCATCGTGGCGTGGCCGAGCGCGGAATTCGGTGCGATGGGCCTCGAAGGCGCGATCAAACTCGCCTATCGCAAGGAGATGGCGGCCATCGAAGACCCGGCGGCGCGAAAAGCCTGGTTCGACGATATGGTCGCCAAGTCCTATGAAGAGAACAAGGCGCTGAGCAGCGCGACATTTCTGGAAGTCGACGACGTCATCGACCCGTGCGAAACTCGTCGCTGGATCATACGCGGCCTCAAGTCGGTCCCCCGTCCAAAGCGGACATCCGACCGGAAAGTCACGCGGGTCGATTTGTGGTGATGCGATAAGAATATAAAAGAACAGGAGAACGCCGTGACGACCGAAACAGCCGTGGCCGATTACACCCGCGACGAGGCCAGCTACCTCGCCCATGTTCGCAAGCTCATCGACAAGGTGTGGCCTGCCGACGTTCCGCGCCAGCCGCGTTTTCCGTTCGGCGAAAAGCCGCTGACCGCCTACCTGCAAGCCTGGGCCGAGAAGCAGCCCGACAAGGCCGCGATCAAATTCTACGGCGCGGAAACCAGCTATCGCGATCTCGATCGCCTCAGCGACAATTTCGCGGCGCTGCTGGCCAAGCTCGGCGCGCGCAAGGGCGATCGCATCGCAGTGTTCCTGCCGAATTGTCCGCAGTTCTACGTCTGCTTCTACGGCATCCTGAAAGCCGGCTGCGTGCATGTGCCGGTCAATCCGATGTTCACCGAGCACGAGTTGCGCTACGAACTGAACGATTCCGGCGCGCGGATCATCGTGGTGCAGGATCAACTGTTCCCGCTGGTCGAGATGGTGCGGCCGAATTGCACGCTCGATCACATCATCAGCACCAGCTATCGCGATGCGCTCTCGTCCGATCCGGAAGGCCCGCTGCCGTCAGCGCTGGCGGTGCGGAAAATCGAGATTCCCGGCACCATCGACCTGATGACGACGCTGGCCGAAGATGCCAAGCCGCCTCAGGTCGACGTCGGCCTCGATGACATCGCAGCGCTGAATTACACCGGTGGCACTACTGGCATGCCGAAGGGCTGCGTCCACACCCAACGCGACATGCTGTTCACCGGCGCGGTGATGGGTTCGATCAGCGCGCACGTCGGCAATACCGACGTCGTCATCAATTTCTGGCCGATTTTCTGGATTGCCGGCGAGGATGTCGGCATCATCCTGCCTGTCATCACCGGCGCGACCTGCGTGCTGCTGGCACGCTGGGACCCAATTGCCTATGCGCGCGCGGTCGAACGGCACAAGGTCACGGTGTCGATGATGGTGGTCGACAACGCCGTCGAGATCATGGGCAATCCGGAAGCGATGAAGCACAACATGCGCTCGCTACGCGAGGTGCTGGTGGCGTCGTTCGTCAAGAAGCTCAATCCGGCGTTCCGTCAGGGTTGGCGCGATCTTACCGGCTCCACCTTGCGCGAGGCCGCGTGGGGCATGACCGAAACCCATTCGTTCGACAGCTTCACCCAAGGCTGGCAGGATGACGATCAGGACCTCAAGGCGCAGCAGATTTTCGCCGGCATTCCGGTGCCCTCGACGGATTTCAAGATTCTCGAATTCGGCTCCAACAAGCTGATGCCGATCGGCACCGAAGGCGAATTGTGCGTGCGCACGCCGTCATTGTTGAAAGGCTACTGGAACAAGCCCGATGCCACCGCCGAAGGGCTGGTGAACGGCTGGCTGCGCACCGGCGATCTCGGCATGATTTCCGAACGCGGCACCGTGCATTTCCTCGGCCGCCGCAAGGAAATGCTGAAGGTGAAAGGCATGAGCGTGTTTCCCGCCGAGATCGAGGCGGTGCTGGGCCAGCATCCCGCCGTCACCGGTAGCGGCGTGATCGGCCGCGAGGACGACACCCGCGGACAGGTGCCAGTCGCCTTCATCACACTGCTTCCCGAGGAACGCAAGACGGTAACGGCGGCCTCACTCGGCGCTTTCTGCAAAGAACGCCTCGCCGGCTACAAGCTGCCGGAAATCCGCATCGTCGATGCACTGCCGATGACCGCGACCGGCAAGGTGAAGAAGGAAGAGTTGTCGCAGTTCTTGTGAGCGAGGCTACACGTCACCTCTGTCAAAAGAAAAAGGCGGGAGCATATCCCGCCTCTTTTTGTCGCCCGGAAAACCGTCATGCGTGGGCATCGCCGTTCGAAGAACGGCGTCGCTTCGCTCGCTTATGTGCCGGGCATCCACGTCATCTCAGAGTCTCTGCCGAATAAAGCGTGAATGGCCGGGACAAGCCCGGCCATGACATCAGGCTTTTACTGCTTCAGCAACTTGCACGCACTTTGGGCCGCTGGCACGAAAGCCTGCTCGCCGGGCATCTTCTTGACCAGCGTAACCAGATCGGTCGGCGACTTCATCTCTTCCGGCTTTTTCGCTTCTGCGTAGTAAACCTCGCGCATCAACCGACCATCCGCGCGGACCTTGGCGTTGTCGGTAAAGAAATCCGACACCGGCGTTTCCTTCATCTTCGCCAGCACGGCCTTGGTCTCGGTGGTCCCGGCTGCCTTCACCGATTTCAGGTAGTGCAGCACCGCGCTGTAGACGTTGGCTTGCGGATCGGTCGGCATCTTGCCGAACGCCTTCTTGAAGCGCGCGCTCCAGGCGCGGCTCTTG
>JAFKKL010000273.1 GCA_017305595.1 Hyphomicrobiales bacterium
GGATCAACGGCCTCGGCGGGCTGATGCATGATGCCGCGCATTATCGCGGCTACAGCAACCGCAGGATCAATGACATCGTCGGCGAGATCATCGCACTGCCGACCACGGCCTCGATGGCCGGTTACCGCAACAGCCACTTCGCCCATCATCGCGAACTCAACAGCGAGCGCGATCCAGACTGGACGCGTAATATCGGGCTGGAGGAATTCGAATTCCCCAAGCCGCGCCCGGGCATGGTGAAATACATCCTGCAATATCTCACCGGCCTGAAGATCTGGTCGGCGGTCACCGGCTTTCACAAGAACAAGGAAACCCGCGACATTCCGGCGATCGTCGCGCGGTCGCGGCTGGTGTTCTTCGTCGCGCTGCTGGCGGCCTCGATCTGGTTCGGCTTCTGGAAACAGCTACTGCTGTACTGGATCGTGCCGGTGATGACGGTGTTCGTCGCGATCCGCTACGTCCGCAACGTCGCCGAGCATTACGCGGTCGAACACGAGAACGTGCTCAACGAAAGCCGCACTGTGCTGGCACCGTGGTGGCAGCTTTACCTGATCGCACCGTGGGGCCTGAACTATCACCTCGAGCACCACCTGTTTCCGGGCGTGCCCTGCTTCCGCCTTGCCGAACTGCATCGCATCTTGATGACGCGCGAACCGTTCCCGCAGTTCGCGCACGTCACCCACGGCTATTTCGGCGGCCTGCTGCGCGACTGCGCGACGCTCCCCGATCCGCATCCGGCCGCGACCACCAACAAGGCGGTCCCGGCCGAATAGGTCAGTCGCTTCGGGATCGCGTCAGCGCAGTGAGATTGCCAGTCCGCTCAAATCGGCATTGAGCATCAGCCCGGTCTGCCGGCCGCTGAGTTGCAGCACTGCGCCCTTCTCGTTGGTCAGCACGATGGCCCGCGCGCCGACACCGATCGCCGCCCCCGCTCCGCCCGCGCCATAGACGCCGGCGACGTCAGACGGCCGCCGGATGTTGGTCACACGACCGGACAGATTGGTCTGCGAGGCGCCGAACACCAGGCCGGCATCGATGCCGCCGATCGACAGTGGATATTGCCGGCCGTGAAACGTCAGCGTGCCGCTGCCGCCCGACGCGCCGATGAACCAGCCGCCCTTGAGCACGGAAATGCGAATGGTGCCGCTGTCGGCATGCGCAACGCCTGCTCCCACCATCGCCAATAGACCGATCAGAGCCGTCCTCATCCCGAGCGCGCGCATAGTCGCTTTCCTTCGCTGTGAATCTGTCAGGGCAGCGTGGCAGAGTCCCGTCGAAAGAAAAAGAGAGCTTTTGGCGCATCCCTCACGGCACGGTGGCGGAGACGATCCAGATGGCGCCGCCCAGCCGGACGCTGTCGCCCCTGGCGAACGGCTTCAGGTCATGCCGCACCGCCTCGATGGCAGCGGCCTTCGCGTCAGGTGCCGCTTCTTCCAGCGCGCGATTGGCAGGACCGATGATCACCGCGGTCTCGACCGCCGATTCGAAGCCGCCGCCTGCGGCGATATCCAGCGACAGGTCATGCGGCGCGATATGAATGTCGGCGAAGCCCGCCTCACGCAGGATGTGCTCGACCCGCTCGGACGAGGCGAAGGCGAACGGCCCGGGATCCTCCGGGCCGACCGGCGGCAGCCGGGGCACGTGCCGGTAGACTGCCTGCAGCGGCACCATCAGCCACGGATTTTCCTTCGGCCCGCGCCAGCAGATGAACGTTAGCCGCCCGCCACTCCGCAGTCCCTTGCGCAGGTTGGCGAAGGACCGCGCGGGCTCGGCGAAGAACATCACCCCGAAGCGCGACACCAGCAGATCAGCCGCACCCGCCTTGAACGGATAGGTGGTGGCATCGGCGAGAGCGAACTCGACCGGCAGGTTCGCCGGCGCGACCTCGCGCGCTCGCGCCAGCATCTGTTCGGAAATGTCGATGCCCAGCACATGCCCTGAAGCCCCGACCCGCTTGCCGAAGGCTATCGAGGTATCGCCGCAGCCACAGCCGACATCGATGACCCGCTCACCCGGTTGCGGCCTGGCGTGCTCAATCAGGAGTTCGGTGACCGGAATGAAGATCGCGTCCTGCACCGCCTGCTGGCTGGCCCAGCGCTCGCCGGCACGGCCGTTCCAATAGGCCACCTGATCGGCGTTGGCGGCGTCGCTTTGCAGTCGATCCATCGTCTGTCCTCGTGTCATTCATCACGCCCGAAAAATGCAGGGTCGCTACAATTTTAGCGGTTTCCGAAATCGGGAAACAAAACCTCTTTGCCATGGTGCCCTCAACAGCGAGGGTTGTCATGAGCGAAGTCGAATTCGAGGAATTGCTGGAGAGCGTCCGGTCGTCGATGAATGTCATCGCCCAGGATGATTTTGAGCAGGACGACTTGATGCAGGACGATTTCGTCTGGGTGGAGACTGAGCGTCCCCACCATTCGTCCACTGGCGTCGTTCGCGCGCTGTTTCCGCGACCGGCCAATGACAACGACATTGCCTGGCCGCTCATTCCCTTCCCGGACGGATGGTGCGCCTCCTGCTGAGAAGCCGATTTGAAATCTTAGAAGACTTCAATATCGCATTGATTCATATCAAATAAATAAAAAATCTACGTCACCTAGCCGCTAAAGCGACACGTCGCTCCCCATCCGAGACAATCGGGATGACCCATCCGCGCGGCTTACTTGCCGAGGATCTTTTCGGCGGCGTTTACGATGCTGATGGTCGGATTGGCCGCGCAGTATTCGCCGAACTTCTTGGCATTGCCGACGAACACATCGGTATCAATGATGGCGACGTCGGAGTCGCCCTTATACCAGCCGTCCAGCCAGGTCAGCACCATGGCGATTGTGTCCTTGTCGCTGTCGACGAACTGCTTGCAGCTCATCGTCGACAGATCCAATACCGTCGCCTGCGCGGGCATTGCCGCCAACACGATTCCGAACCCGGCGAGTGACGCGAGATAGCTGATCTTGTGCATGTGGTTTCCCCCGACGCTGATGCGCGGAACCAGACTAGCACGGGTTCCTGCACCCTATTCGGGGGTAAACAAAAGATCAGAAAAATATCAGAACCGCCGCTTATCACAGCGCGGGCGACCACGCATCAATGAGTTCACGCCGCGAGCGGCAGTGCCTCAACCTGCTGTTCGTCCCGAACCTCGTTCTGCGGCTTCGCGTCGACCGGGATCGGATAAAAGTCCGTTGCCGGCGCCATCATCCCCCAGAACATCATCGTCGCCAGACGGCTGTAGGTTTCGATGGCGGTAGCAGCGATCCAGAACGGGGAAGTCATCAGCATGGCAATCTCCTTTTCCAGTTTGGAGCTTGCGAGGTCGGGCGCGCCCAAACCTTGTTGAATGTCAAATTACCGAACGAATGCGCGAGAACAGTGACGGTCCTGTGCAAAACGTATGGAAACGGAAAAGTCGAAACCTACGGCTTCTCTCCCGTCATTAAATTTTAATGCTTCATTAAGTATCTTGATGCGAGACTCACTTCAAGCGAGCGAGGGCCGGATGTACGCCCAGCTCAGGTGGTCCGGAGCGAGAGCTTCGGGCCATTTTCTTTGAGAACCTCTGCCCTTGATGCCTTTGAAGAAAACGCAGAAGGAAGTGATGGAGGCCACGTCCGGAATTGAACCGGAGTAAACGGTTTTGCAGTTCTGGACGGGCCATCCTATCGGGTGCCTTACTATACCGCGACGCCTGTAAAACAAAGGGAAAATAGCGATCAGGGCGGGGTTTCATTCTGCCCTGTCCTATCTCGTC
>JAFKKL010000274.1 GCA_017305595.1 Hyphomicrobiales bacterium
GACCCTGGTCGCGTTCGTCGTCGGTCTGAAGGCGGGCTTCTCGTTCCGTCGCCCGGCCGGGGCGTGAGGCGAAACTCCTCACTGAATCCGGCCGCGAAACAGGGGCGGCGAAAAGGTGATTACGCGGCCCGGCCCGCCGCATGTCGGGCACAAGACTTTGTGTGGCGCGTATGGAATCGGTACGGTGAACACAAGGAACCTTTAGGCTCCTTCGGCCTGCGTGCTCCAGTGGACTATTAAGCCCCCCACGAGCATGCAGGCATCACCTGCCGTCATCCACGGGCCCGACCATGGACATCGACGATGTCATCCGTGAACGAAGAGCGAGGAACGAACCGGTCCCCATCCCAACGCGCTTACCGTCGGCGGAGGAAGTCGAGGCGGCCGAGCTTCGGCTTGGAATCCCCTTCCCCGCCGCGTTCCGTCATGCTCCGGTCGATGCAATGACCGGGACGATCGCGCATGACCGATACTGCTGCCCTGACGTTTCGTCGCCTGATGGGGCGGTTCGCCACCGGCGTCGCGGTGGTGCTGACGGCCGGAGAGCAAGGGCCGATCGGACTGACGGTGAATTCGCTCACCTCGCTCAGTCTCGATCCGCCGCTGCTGTTGTTTTGCGCGCGCAACGAAAGCCGGGCGGGGCGCGCGGTGATTTCCCGTGGCTCATTTTCAGTCAACATTCTGTCGGACGCGCAGCAACATATCTCCGGCTACTTCGCCGGTCAGACCAAAGCCTGGAATATGAACGCATGCCGGCGGCATCTTGAATGGTTGACGATTCCGGATTGCAACGCCGCGATGTTCTGCGAAGTCGCCAGCACCTATCCCGGTGGCGATCATACGATCATCGTCGGCGCCGTCCGGGAGATCGTCGGCCCGCCGACAGCGAAGCAGCCGCTACTCTATCATGAGGGACGTTACAGCGTCATGCATCCGCATCCGGTCGGTGCATGCGGCTAGACCTTCGCTTCAACTCGTGTTCGGCCGCCGCTTCAGCAGGATATGCCCGTCGACGATATCGATGCGGTTCTGCTCGCGTAGCCGCTGCAAGGTGCGCGTCACGGTGACGCGCGACGTGCCGGTCATGGTCGCGATCTGCTCGTGTGTGACGTGAGTGACCAATAGCCGTCCTTTCGGATGATCGATCGCGAACATCTCCTCGAGCCGCGTCAACAGCTCCATGATGCGGTCCTGCGGCTCACGTGACGCAAGATGCTTCAAGCGGATGGCGACGACGCGCTGTTTCAGGCTGGTGACGCGCAGCAGCGAGGTCGCGAACTCCGGATGTGCGCGGAAAATCTCGGTCATCTTTGAGGTATCGAACTCGATCGCTTCGGTGTCCTCGATGGCGGCGGCGCTGGAGAAACGCGGCAGGCCATCGAAAGCCGAACCCTCGCCGCAAACAGTTTCCGGTCCCATCAACTCCAGCACGACCTCGGAGCCGTCGGCGCGAAAGATCGAGATCTGCACCAGGCCCTTGAGCACGAAGTAGAACCGCGTCGAGACCTCACCCTGCTCATAGAGCATGGCGTTTTTCTTGAATTTGCGGCGGCGGCCGAAGGCGGCGTGACGGCTGATCTGTTCGACCAACTGCCGATCGATACGCCATGTGCCGAGTTTCTTTTTCGTCATGGAATGTGTGGTCCGGGGCATAAACCCAGATTGAACGGAAAAGATGCGCCATCTCGTATAGGGCGATACAGCCCGGAAGAAATCGGCCGAGCTAGCGTTACCGTCATCAGTTTTTCGGATGGAGCCGATGGCGTCAATGGCACTTGCGCAAGCGGAGAAGCGGTCAACGGAGGGTGGCAGCGTCAGCGCCGCTACCGTGGTGGCCAATGCGGCCGACATGCGGGACTGGTTGCAAGGCAAGGCTGCCGAGATCGAGCAGCGCCGCAGCCTTTTGCCGGAGGTGGTGGAGCGGCTGGTGGCGAACGATCTGTTCCGCATCACTCAGCCGAGCGCCTATGGCGGCCTCGGGCTCGATCCACGCGCTGCATGGGAAGCGACTTATGAGATCGCGCGCGGCTGTTCGTCCACCGCCTGGATTCTCGGTCTCTCCAGCGCTAACGTGGTGATGATCGGAAAATTCTCGGCGGAAGCCCAGCGCGATGTCTTTCTCTCCGGCAAGCCGACCATCGTGTCGCTTCTGACCGGCGGCGTCGGGCAGGATCTGGTGGCGGAGCCGGTGGAAGGTGGCATGCTGCTCAGCGGCCGCTGGCGCTATGCGTCCGGTATCGACGTCGCCACCTGGGCGGGCCTTCTGGTGCCGATCCCGGTTGACGGGCAGATGGTGCCGCATGTGGTGCTGGTGCCGGCGGATGCTTTCGCTGTCGATCAGGCGAGCTGGAATGTGCTCGGCATGCGCGGCACCGGCAGCAAGGATATCTCGCTGGCTAAGACGTTCGTGCCCGCGCATCGCTGGATGAGCTGGCAGGTGTTGCAGGATGGCGGCTGTCATCCGACCTGTCCGCAGCATGGCGCGATTACCGCCGCGCCGCTCAATCCCATCAATGCTATGTCGACGCTGGCGCCAACCTTGGGTGTCGCCTCTGCGGTGGTGGAGGAGTTTCGCGCCATCGCCAAGGCGAAAGTCAGCCCGGCGGCGCAGAAGGCGCTGGTGGAAGATCGCGTGGCGCAGATCGAGGCGGCGACCAGCGAGGCGACATTATCGATCTTGCGCCGTTCGCTGCTCGACGACGCGGACGAGATTCTTGATGCCGCGCGCGCGGGTCACGTCAGTTTGATCGACCGCGCAGCGATGCGTACCCGCTTCGCGGTTTCATCTAGGCTCGCTTTGCAGACTACGCAGCGGCTGTTCGCGGCGCTTGGTGGCTCTGTGCTTCCGAGCGGGACCCGAATCGAGCGGCTGTTTCGCGACGTCCACGCCATGAGCAGCCACATGCTGTTGCAACCCGACGCAATCGGCGAGCCCTATGGCCGCCTGTTGCTCGATCTGCCCCTGTCGCCGACCGCGCGCATCTGATTTCGACCACCGGAGACTGCAATGAAGAAACAAGCCATCAACTCCACCAACCCGATCTTTGCCACGCCGGACGGATCGACGATCTTCAAGAAGTTCGGCTATTCGCCGGCGGTACGCGCAGGTGATTTCCTCTATGTCGCCGGTCAGATCGGCCTCAACCCGGATGGCTCGATGCCGGCCAATGACGAGGGCCAGATCGTCAACGCCTTCGACCGGCTCAAGATCGTGATCGAGGAAGCCGGTGCCTCGCTCGACGATATCGTCGAACTGGTCAGCTATCACGTCGGACTGCAGAACCATCTCGGCAAGTTCGTCGAGATCAAGAGCCGCTACATCCGTGAACCCTATCCGACCTGGACCATTCTTGAAATCGCCGGCCTGGCGCGGCCGGGCCTCATCATCGAGATCAAGGCGGTGGCCTACGCCCCGAAATAGCGTTCCAGCGAGGCAGGCGGCTGCGGCAAAGAATATCGGCGCTTGGTAGCGGCTGATACAGACGCGCCCCGGCCGCCCGCTAACCTGTCGGCCAGTATCGCCGTCGAAACGAGCAAGGGGATGACCGTGAGCACTGGCCGCATCAAGGATATCGCCAATATCCAGAAGCTTGGACATATAGAGTTCCGCACCACCGATCTCGAGCGGGCGCGCGACTTCTATGTCAACCTGGTCGGACTGCACGAGACCGCCCGCGACGACAACCGCATCTATCTGCGCTGCACCGAAGACAAGCAGCATCATACCTTCGTGCTGCGCAAGGCGGACTC
>JAFKKL010000275.1 GCA_017305595.1 Hyphomicrobiales bacterium
GAACGAGCGTTCCGATTGCCCGATCAATCTCACGCTGGAGGTGATCGGCGACAAGTGGACCTTGCTGATCATTCGCGACATCCTCTTCGGCAATCGCCGTCACTTTCGCGAGCTGCTGACGAAATCCAACGAAGGCATCTCGTCGAACATTCTTGCCGATCGATTGAAGACTCTGATGAGCGAGGGCATCCTCACCCGCGAGGACGATCCCACGCACAAGCAGAAAGGCATCTACAGCCTGACGGAGAAAGGCATCGCGCTGCTGCCGATCCTCGCCGAGATGGGCGCGTGGGGATACAAGTACCTCCCGGTCAGCGAAGAACTCGGCGTGCGTGCGCAAGTGCTGCGCGACGGCGGCCCCAAAATGCGCGCGGATTTCATGGATGAATTGCGCGCCCGCCATCTCGGCTTGAAGCCGCGCAAGACACGCGGCCCTTCGGTGAGCGAACGCTTACAAAGCGCCTATGAAGACGTGATGGCACGCAAAACAAACAACAAGACAAAAAATTCACGCGCGACGAAACGCGCGTGAATTCCCCTGCAATTCGACTCCGACACAGAATTGGACAGTCTCTTCTTGCACTTGCTGCAACGCAGATAGCGCGTATCGATTCCACGCGGCACGTCGCGGGTTCCATCGCAACAAATTCTCGCCGCATTGATTGATCACGCTTTCGTCATTGTTTCGGCCGTGGGGACACAAGCGCGGCGGAAGCAAATCAAAGGGGCGTTCTGCGTAAAATTCTAGTCAATTTTGGCTCGCGCATTCGTGCTGCGGCGAGTCATGCCCGAACCACTTTGGCCCGCACTGCGCGAGCTCAAACCAATTGGGGAGGACATCATGAATGATGCCACGAAACGCGCAGGCACCGGGGCGCTCGCGCATATGCTCTCTCACGTGATGGCCGTCACCGCGCTGCTGGTGATCGCGGTCTGCGTGTTTTATGTGAGATAGGTTTTGGCCGTCACATCACTCACCGTCATCGCGAGCGAAGCGAAGCAATCCAGCTTTGCGAAAGATTGAGCGCTGATCGAGTCACGACCGACGCTTGATTCCGATCATCTCCACTCATCATGGCCGGGCTTGTCCCGGCCATCCACGTCTTGCGGATTATCCAAGGCGAAGGACGTGGATGGCCGGAATAAATCCGGCCATGACGACGAAATACTGCGGACCGCATCATCGTCCGCTGCACTCGCAAGAATCCTGTTCCCCGTCGTGAGAACTCGCGCTAAGACCCGCGCATCTTCTCTCGCATCGGGCCGATCATGACCACCAGCATCACCAAAGTCGCGCTGATCACCGGCGCCGCACGCGGCATCGGGCTCGCTACCGCGAAACGTTTTCTCGCCGAGGGCTGGGCGGTGGCGCTCATCGATATCGAGGACACGCAGTTGCGCGAAGCCGCAGCCTCCCTCGCCGACCCGGTCAACGTGCTGGCGCTGCATTGCGACGTCTCTGATGCCGCCGCAGTGCACGGCGCAATGGCGCGCATCAATGAGCGCTTCGGCCGGCTCGATGCGCTGGTCAACAATGCCGGCGTCGCGGTGTTCAAACCGATCCTCGAGACCGCCGACGACGAATGGGACCGCGTGCTGGCGGTGAACCTCACCGGGCCGTTCCTCTGCATCAAGGCGGCGGCGCCCCTGATGCGCGAACATGGCGGCGGCGCCATCGTCAACATCACCTCGATCTCGGGACTGCGCGCCTCGACGTTGCGCGTCGCCTACGGCACCAGCAAGGCCGGACTCGCGCACCTCACCAAGCAGGCGGCGGTCGAACTCGCCTCGCTCGGCATTCGCGTCAACGCGGTGGCGCCGGGGCCGGTCGATACCGCAATGGCCAAGGCGGTGCATTCGCCGGCGATCCGCGCCGATTACCACGACGCCATTCCGCTCAATCGCTATGGCCTCGAGGAAGAACTGGCGGATGCGATCTTCTTCCTGTGCAGCGAGCGCGCAAGCTATATCACCGGGCAACTGCTCGCAGTCGACGGCGGCTTCGACGCTGCCGGTATCGGCCTGCCGACGCTGCGCCGGGAAGGCAAGAACGGGTAGCGGAGTTCGCATATCTCAGCATCGCCGTCCCCGCGAAGGCGGGTCCTCTGGCGGTCATGGCCGGATTTATTCCGGCCATCCACGTCCTTGCGGAGATTCAACCTGAAGAACGTGGATGGCCGGGACAAGTCCGGCCATGACAGTGGAAAGTTTGTTTGTCACTCCTGATGCCGCCGCCTTCGCGAGGATGACAATGTTGGCGTTGCAAATCCCCGCATGGCAAGATTGCAACCGCCGCGCGTGCAATTTCCGCGCGGCATGCCTAGATGGGAGGAACACCTCCTCTCTGCGGCTCCGCAGAATACCTTCACGGAATTCGCAATGGTCCCCTATTC
The DNA here is from genome assembly GCA_017305595.1 of Hyphomicrobiales bacterium. GTDB lineage: Bacteria > Pseudomonadota > Alphaproteobacteria > Rhizobiales > Xanthobacteraceae > 62-47. Next base: position 2,394 of record JAFKKL010000275.1, read on the forward strand.
GATTCTCGATCTCGTTCGCGTCACCGAAGCGACCGATGCGCGCGGCGCGCTCGATAACGCCCGCGATCTCGCCGCCCATGCCGAGCAATGGGGCTACACCCGCTTCTGGGTCGCCGAGCATCACAACATGGCCGGCATCGCCTCGGCCGCGACGTCGGTGGCCATTGCCCACATCGCGGCCGGAACGAAGCATATCCGCGTCGGCGCCGGCGGCGTAATGCTGCCGAACCACGCGCCGATCGTTATCGCCGAACATTACGGCACGCTGGAGCGGCTGTTTCCCGGCCGCATCGATCTCGGGCTCGGTCGCGCGCCCGGCACCGATCAACTGACCATGCAGGCGCTGCGCCGCAGCCTGACCAACAGCGACAACTTTCCGCACGACGTGCTGGAGTTGCAGGCCTACTTCGCCGATGTCGCACCTAACCAGCGCATCCAGGCAGTGCCGGCAGCGGGCACGCATGTACCGCTGTGGATTCTCGGCTCCTCGACCTACGGCGCGCAGGTCGCCGCCGAGTTCGGCCTGCCCTACGCGTTCGCCTCGCACTTCGCGCCGGCACAACTGATGCCGGCGCTGGAGATCTATCGCGCGCGCTTCAAGCCATCGGCGCAACTGGCAAAGCCTCATGCCACGGTCGGCGTCAACATCGTCGCGGCCGATACAGATGCCGAGGCGAAGCGCCTCGCCACCACGCAGCAGATGTCGTTCACCAACATCTTTCGCGGCACGCGCGGCCTCAGCAAGCCGCCGATCGACGACATCGAGACCTACTGGACACCGATGGAAAAGGCGCAGGTGGCGCAGATGCTCGCATGCACCATCGTCGGCGGTCTCGATACGGTGCGGGCGAACGTCGCCAGCCTGATCGAACAAACCGCCGCCGACGAACTGATGATCGTCTCCGACGTCTTCGACCACACCGCGCGGCTGCATTCGTATGAGTTGATCGCGCAAGCGACGCGTTAGCCGTTAATCACGATGCTCCGCTGCATCCGTTGCGCGACGCTGGCGCGATGGGTGATGGCGACGATGGTGGTGGATGCGCAATGCGAAAGCAGTGCATCGAGCACGCGGGTTTCGGTGACGGAATCCAGCGACGATGTGCTTTCGTCGAGGATCAGAATATCCGGCGCAAGTAACAGCGCGCGGGCGATGCCGAGCCGCTGGCGCTGGCCGGCGGAGAGATCGACGCCGCCCTGCCCGATTAGCGTATCGTAGCCCTGCGGTAGCCGCATGATGTCGGCATCGATGGCGGCGATGGCGGTCGCCTTGCGGATATCCAGCGCCCCCGTCGCCGGCGAGCCGATGGTGAGGTTCTCCGCGACGCTGCCGGTGAACG
>JAFKKL010000276.1 GCA_017305595.1 Hyphomicrobiales bacterium
GGGATCCCAGCAGGTGCCGTGCTTGACGTCGGCCGTGGTCATCACCCGCTGCGGCGAATAGATCTGGGTCTTGATCGCGCCGGCCTTCTGCTTGTTTTGCAGATAAGTCATGATCGCGGTCCAGGCATCGCGGCCCATGCCCGGCGCATCGTAATTGATGAACGTCGAGAAAGTGCCATCGGCGAGACGGTCGCAGGACGCCTGCGCGCCGCCGCCGGAAGTGACGAAGTAAACCTGACCCTGCTTGCCGGCCTGCTTGATCGCGGCACCGGTGCCGACAGCCTGACCGTCCCAGACGTCGATGACGCCGCACAGATCGGGGTTCTGCTGAATCACGGTCTCGGTGATCGCGCGCGCCTTGCTGGCGTCCCAGTCGGCCGCCTGGCTCGACACGATTTTGATCTCGGGATGCTCGGCGAACACCTTCTTGATGCCCTCGATCTGATAGAAGCTAACGCCGCCGGTCGGCACACCCTCGACCAGCGAGACCTTGTGCGATGTCTGCGTGTCCTTGCCGCACTTCGCCACAACCATCTTGGCGGCCTGTTCGCCGAGCGCGACGAAATCGGGACCGACATAGGCATCAGTCTGCACCGCGCCCTGCATGTTCATCTGAATGACCGCGATGCCGGCGGCATTCGCCTGCTTCAGGAGACGCGCCAGCGACTGCACGTCGGGATTCTGCGTGACGATGACGTCCGGCTTTTCTGCGATCAGCGAGGTCATGCCCTGCGCCATCGCCGAAGTGACCCAGTTCGGGTCCTGCGCCTTGAAGTTCATGCCGTAGCGTAGCGCTTCGGTCTTGACGACGCCGCCCCAAGCCTGCGCCAGATCGAAACCAAGCGAAATCGGCAAATAGGCAATGGTCTTGCCTTTCAGCGAGGCCAGCGCCGGCCCACGGAACGCATCGGTGCTGTCTTCGGCCCGCGTTGTCACGGACCCGATCGTCAAGGCGGCAAGCGCCGTCGCGGCGACCGCCAGTTGAGTCATTTTTTTCACGAACGTTCCTCCTGTTGAAATGTTTGAACGGAATATTTTGCCGGCCTTAGATGTCACCCTGCTGGCCGGTCTGTTCGTCGCGCGGGTTGAGAATACTGTCGACGACGATAGCGAGCAGCAGGATCAGACTCTTGATGACGTTCTGAACAGTGTACTGAATGTCCATGATGGTCATGCCGTTCATCAGCACACCGATCAGCAGCGTGCCGACGATGACGTTGCGGACGTTGCCGCGACCGCCACTGAGGCCGACGCCGCCGAGCACCACCACCAGAATCACATCGTAGATCATGTTGGAATTGACGACGCGGGTGTTCATCGCCTGCGCCGAGGTCGAGGTGACGATGCCCGCGATGAAGGCGATGCCGCCGGCCAGCACATACTGCATGACGAGGATCGGCCGCACCGGAATGCCGCCGGTGCGCGCGGTGAAGAAGTTGTCGCCCATCGCGTAGATGAAACGACCGGGCTTGGTGTAGCGCAGGAACAGAAACACGATCAGCGCCAATGCCGCCGCGACGATGATCGGCATCGGAATGCCCGCGACATGGCCCTGCCCGAGTTGCGCGAGCCATCCGATATTCGGCGGCAGATAGACGACGGCGGGGCCGGGGATCAGAGGCGCACGGCCGAAGCCGTAAACAAAGGTCGCCATCGCCAGCGTCGCAAACAGCGACGGAATTTCCGCATAGGCGATGAGAATGCCGGTGATCAGGCTCATGCCGACGGCGAACGCAAGACCAATCGTCATGGCGGAGGCGACCGACATGCCGCTGCTCATCAGTTGCAGGCTCCACGCCACCGAGATGGCCATGGTGGCGACCAGCGACAGATCGATACCGCGCCCAAGCACAACGATCAGCATACCCAGCCCGAGAATGCCGAGCACAGCCACACTGCGGATCAGCGACAGGATGTTGTTGGCCGCGAGAAAGTTCGGAAGGATAATCGAGAACAGGATGAAAAGAAGAATCGTCAGGATAAAGACGATTTTTTCCTGATTGAGATGTCGCAAGACAGATTGCGGTTTGCTGCGATCATCCATCCCCGGTTTCCCCCAAGCCGCGATGGTGAAGCCGTAACGGAATCGTCAATCGCGACGATCATCGCGATTGCAATGCGTGAACATTGTCATCGGCATCAACGCGGCGCGTCGATTGTTGGGGCGAACTATACAAACCGATATCGACACGCAAATTATCAAATTGCGTTATCGGATATAGCTTCCGGTTATAGCGGGACTGATGCGCTCGATTCTCGTCGCACGTCAGAGTCTGGCCGATGATGATTTCTTTCGGCGGATTCGCAGGACGAAAAGCCTCGTCCCGCGAAAGCGATAACGCACACAGCACCGAGAACTCGCTGATCCGAGCGTGCGTTAGCCGCCGAGCTTCGCCATCAGGGCGTCGGAGACTTCGAAATTCGCGTAGACGTTCTGCACGTCGTCGTGCTCGTTGAGCTGGTCGATCAGCTTCAACAGCTTCTCGCCGGTCTCGTCGTCAACCGCGACCGTGTTCTGCGGCTTCCAGACTAGCGCCACCTTGCGGGCTTCGCCGAACTTCACTTCGAGTGCCTTGGCGACATCGCGGAAGGTTTCCTGCGAAGCGTAGACTTCGTGGCCGCCCTCGCCCGAGACGACGTCATCGGCGCCGGCGTCGATGGCGGCTTCCAGCATATCGTCGGCGGAGGCCTTGTCGGCGTCGTATTCGATCACGCCGAGGCGATCGAACATGAACGACACCGATCCGGTTTCACCTAAGTTGCCGCCGGACTTGGTGAAGTACGAACGGATATCGGACGCGGCGCGATTACGGTTGTCGGTCAGCACTTCCATGATGACGGCGACACCGCCGGGGCCGTAGCCTTCATAGCGGATTTCATCGTAGCTCTCCGCTTCGTTGCCCAGCGCCTTCTTGATGGCGCGCTCGATGTTGTCTTTCGGCATGTTCTCCGCCCGCGCCGCGATCACCGCTGCGCGCAGCCGCGGATTCATCGCCGGGTCGGGGGTGCCGAGCTTGGCGGCCACGGTGATTTCCCGCGCCAGTTTGCTGAACAGCTTCGACTTCTGGGCATCCTGACGCCCCTTGCGATGCATGATGTTCTTGAACTGGGAATGCCCGGCCATGCAGAAAATGCTCCTCGATCTCGCAAAATCTCTCCAAGGCGCGGCTTATAAGCCCGCCCCCGCCAAATTCAAAGCGGCAGTCGCGGCTTCTCTGCCGGAGGCGTTGCATCCGGCGTGGTTAACCGCCGGTTTACGGCACGGTGCGATATTCCGCCGAACGGTCACAGATCGGGACATCTCCATCATGGCTCTGGCGCTCTTCCGCAAACGGACCCCTGCGACGGTCGATGTCGACGAGCCCGCCGCCAGCGCTCCGCTCGTCCCGGGCGCGGAATCCGTCCACGACCCGGCCAAGGACATCCTCAGCCTGCTGGAACTGGAACTCGGGGCAATGATCCGCCAGCTTGAGCACGCCGCCGCCTCGGTCGCCGGTGGGGCCGATGGCACCGCCGCGACGCTTCAGAGCATCCGCCAGCGCACCGACGCGCTGACCGGGCGCGCCGGCACCGCAACCCAGACCGCCGCCACCTTCACCGAGGCGGCGGACCGCTTCACCCGCTCGGCAGACGGCATCAACCATCAGGTCCGCGAGGCCAGTCGGCTGGCTGATCAGGCCGGCGCGGCGGCAGCCGACGCCGGCGCCAATGT
>JAFKKL010000036.1 GCA_017305595.1 Hyphomicrobiales bacterium
CAGGCCGTGCTTCCAGCCTTCGAGCAACGCCTCGAAGATGTTGCCCTCGTCCATTTCGGCGTCGCCGACCAGCGCGATCATGCGGCCTTCGCGGCGGTCCTTCATGAAGCCGTGGGCGCTGACGTAATCCTGCACCAGCGACGAGAACAGCGTCTGCGCCACGCCGAGCCCGACCGAGCCTGTGGAGAAATCGACGTCGTCGATGTCCTTGGTGCGCGACGGATAGGATTGCGCACCCTTGTAGCCGCGAAAATTCTCCAGCTTCTCGCGGGTCTGATGCCCGAACAGATACTGGATCGCATGAAATATCGGGCTGGCGTGCGGCTTCACCGCGATGCGATCCTCGGGCTTCAGCACCGAGAAATACAGCGCCGACATGATGGTCGCGAGCGAAGCGGACGATGCCTGATGGCCGCCGACTTTCAGGCCGTCGACATTGGGGCGAATGTGATTGGCCTGATGGATGGTCCAGGACGACAGCCACAGCACTTTGCGCGACAGGGCTGACAGGAATTCGAGGCGGCGCGGTTCGATCGGCATGGGTGCGGACTCAACGGTTCGGGTCGGTGCGATGGTAGCGCCGCGCGGGGCATCAAATTTCTCAATTTCTCGCACCATCTTGAGAAATATTGGGATATCATCCCAAGATTCCTGGGGTTTTCGATGATTACATTCCAATGACAGCCCTCGACGCTATCGACCGCAAGATCATCGCGCTGTTGCAGCGGGACAGCCGCATCACCATGCAGGAGTTGGCCGACAAGGTCGGGCTCTCGGTGTCGCCGTGCCATCGCCGCGTCAAACTGCTGGAGGAGCGCGGCGTCATCACCCGCTACGTCGCCACCGTCGATCAGCAATCGCTCGGGCTGCACGTTAGCGTCTTCATCTCGATCAAGCTGGCACGGCAGAAAGAGGAAGATCTCGACCGCTTCGCCAAGGCGATCTCGCATTGGGAGGAAGTGCTGGAGTGCTACCTGATGACCGGCAACCGCGACTACCTGTTGCGCGTCGTGGTGGCCGACCTCGCCTCCTATGAGACGTTCCTGAAAACCAAGCTGACCCGGCTCGACGGCATCGCCTCCATCGAGTCCAGCTTCGCGCTCAGTCAGGTGAAGTATTCCATCGCGCTGCCGGTGTGAGTCTTTCGTCATGCCCATGCATAGCAGTTCGAAGAACGGCGTCGCTTTGCTCGCCTATGTCACGGGCATCCACGTCTTTACGGCCTCACCGAAAGAAAGGCGTGGATGGCCGGGACGAGCCCGGCCATGCGATGAACATCAATGCAGTCGCTTACGCCCCTGGCGTACGTTCCAGTGTGTTCTGCATTTGCGTTTTGCGGATCCGCTCGCGGTGCGCGATGTAGAGCCCGCTGCAAATGATGATGCAGGCGCCCAGTACGGTGAATCGATCCGGAATTTCCGCGAACATCACGAAGCCCAGCAGGCTCACCCACACCAGTTGGCTGTAAGTGAAGGGCGCGAGCACCGAGGCATCGGCGTGGCGATAGGCCAACACCACGATCCAGTGGCCGAGCGTCGATGAGATGCCAATCACGACCGCGATGCCGACCTGCTGCCAGGTCGGCGTCACCCAGAAGAACGGCGCCAGCAGCGACAGCACGACGAAGCCGACGATGGCAGAATAGGCCATGGTCGTTACCGGACGGTCGACGCCCGCGATCTGCCGCGTCAGCACCAGCGCGAACGCCCAGCCCAACGCCGAGACAATGGGGAAGAGCGCCGCGGCATGGAATGCGGCGGTGCCGGGCCGCACCACGATCAAGACGCCGACCAGCCCAACGAGCGTGGCGACCCAGCGCCGCACGCCGACCTTTTCCGACAGCATCACGATCGACAGGCAGGTGACGAACATCGGGGCGATGAAAGCGGTGGCGGAGGCTTCCGCGATCGGCAGATAGCCGAGGCCCCAGATGAAGAATAGTGACGACGACACCAGCCCGATGCCGCGCAGCACCTGGATCGCCGGGCGCTTCGTGGCGAGCACGTTGCCGCCGCGCCGCATCAGCACCGCCGGCAACATGATCAGGAGAAAGACGAAGAACCGAATCCAGGCGATTTCGACCGGCGGCAGGCTCCGCGTGAGGTACTTAGCGAGCGCGTCCGAACACGCGAGGAACACGGTGGAAGCGATCACCAATGCGATGCCGCGGAACGGGCGGTCCGTCCGCTGCGGGGCACGCTCAGCGCCACGGCGCGGCGCGGCAGGACTTGCAGGGATCTGATCGGCGAAGGCCGTAACCGGCGCGGTTGGCGGGGACAAAGCGGAGGCTCGGAGTCGCAGGGCCAAAAGGAAAGCCGGATCAAACGCGAATCGCACCCGAACGACAAGGCACGAAAACAGGATGCCGATATGCGTCTGGCGAATCGAGCCGCCGACTACAGCATCGGCAGCGAGCGCGGCGCCTCACCACGCGGAAACGACTTCTCGATGCGGGCGATATTGTCCGCCGACAATTGCAGGTGGAGCGCACCGGCGTTGTCGGCGGCATGTGCGGTGGTGGCCGCCTTCGGGATCGCGAACACTGACGGGCGGCGGGTGAGGAAACTCAGCGCCACCTGACGCGGCGTCGCGCCGTGTGCGGAGGCGATCTCCGCAAGCACCCGCCCCTGCGCCGAACTCGCTGCGGGAAAATCATCGTGACCGAACGGTGAATAGGCCACCACCGCCACGCCATGCGCCTCGCACCACGGGATCACCGCGTGCTCGATGGCACGCTCGCGCAAGTGATAGAGCACCTGATTGCAAGTGATACGGCCCTCGTCCGCGACCTCCAGCAATTCATCGAGATCGTCCGCATCGAAATTGCTGACGCCCCAGCTTTTGATCTTGCCGGCCGCGATAAGTTCGTCGAACGCCGCCACCGTCTCCGCTAGCGGGTACGACCCCCGCCAGTGCAGCAGATAGCAATCGAGCCGGTCGGTCTTCAGCCGCTTCAGCGAACGCTCGCAAGCGGTGATGGTGCCGCGCCGTGAGGCATTGCTCGGCAACACCTTGGAGACGAGAAACACCTCGTCGCGTCGCCCGGCAATCGCCTCCGCCACCACCAGTTCGGCATCGCCATACATCTCGGCGGTGTCGATGTGGGTCATGCCGAGATCAAGGCCGCGCCGCAGCGCCTCGACCGCCTTCTTGCGGTCGCCATGGTCGATGTACCAGGTGCCCTGCCCGATCGCCGGCACCTTCACACGCGCCGCACCGAAGGGATGTGCATTGGATCGCTTCGCCATCAGGAGATCTCGTTGGTTCCGATGTCCGCTTTGGACCGGCTTGTGTCGCGCGCGCGGACGTTGTGAAATAGCCGCTATCCACGCCGAAACTGCGGCCGTCCCAGGAGAAAATCAATGCTCGACCAAGCCAAGTCCGCGTCCAGCCTGACGCCTTCCACCGCCGCGCCCGAAAGTCTCGGCATGTCGGGCGCGCGGCTCGGCCGCATCGAGGATCACCTCAAGCGCCGCTATCTCGACAGCGGCCGCTTTCCCGGCACGCAGACGCTGATCTACCGGCGCGGTGCCATCGCCCACTCGGCGGTGCAAGGCTATGCCGACCTCGAGCGCAAGACGCCGATGAAGGATGATACCATCTTCCGCATCTATTCGATGACCAAGCCGATCACCTCGGTCGCCTTCATGATGCTGGTGGAGGAAGGCCACGTCGCGCTCGACGAGCCGGTCCACAAATACATTCCGCAATGGCGCGACCTGCGGGTGTTCGTCGCCGGCACCCCGCCGCTATTCCAGACCAAGCCGGTGACGCGGCCGATGCAGATCGTCGATCTGTTGCGCCACACCTCGGGCCTTACTTACGGCTTCCAGCAGCGCAGCAATGTCGATGCCGCCTATCGCGCGAAGAAGATCGGCGAGGTTGAGAAGTCCGGCACGATGCAGTCGATGATCGACGATCTCGCCGGCATCCCGCTGGAGTTCTCGCCGGGTGAAGCCTGGAACTATTCGGTCTCCACCGACGTGCTCGGCTACCTGATCGAGAAAATCTCCGGCAAGCCGTTCCAGCAGTTCCTGAAGGAGCGCATCTTCGATCCGCTCGGCATGAAGGACACCGACTTCTTCGTTTCGAAGGACAAGGCACATCGCTTCGCCGCTTGCTACAACGCCACGCCGGGCGGCATGGCGTCGTTTCACTCGCCGGGGCTCAAAGGCGATCTGACACTTCAGGACGATCCGACCACCAGCAGCTTTCTGACACCACCCTCGTTCATCTCCGGCGGCGGCGGGCTGTGCTCGACGGCGGCGGATTACCTTACCTTCTGCCGGGCACTCCTGAACCGCGGCGAACTCGGCGGCACGCGGCTGCTCGGCCCGAAAACGCTGGCGCTGATGACTACCAACCACTTGCCCGGCGGCAAAGACCTGACGCAACTGTCGCGCTCGTTGTTCAGCGAGGCGACCTTCGCGGGCGTCGGCTTCGGCCTTGGCTTCTCGGTGACGATGGACCCGGCACAGACGCTGATCCCCGGCAGCGCCGGCGAATATGCCTGGGGCGGCGCGGCCACCACCTCGTTCTGGATCGATCCGGCCGAAGACCTGATCGCCATCTTCATGACGCAGGTTTTGCCGTCGAGCGCTTATCCAGTGCGCCGCGAATTGCGCTCGTTGGTCTATTCGGCGATCACCGACAGCAACCTGTAAACATCGACAGGCGACCTCATACCCGGAAGCGGCCGGCGCGTGGACATATCCGCCATGCGCCGGCATTCACGGGAATGACATTGGTTTGCCCGTATGGTCTGCGATAAGCAGGGCCGCGTCCATTCGTTGCGCCTCGCAAGGACGAAAGACTTCGCAAAGCCCGGCCACGGTCGGCTTGATGTCCGCCTGCCGCCGGTTCCGCATGAGCTACGCCGAACAACCGACTGTCGCTCAGAGGCCGCAAGCGAGCGGCCGCCTGCTGCCGCAAGCGGTACGGAACTACGTCCGCAATCACGATCTCGGCGTGATGCTGGTGGCTATCGTCATCGGCCTGCTTAGTGGACTGCTGGTGGCAATCATCGCGTCGCTCAGCGAAACCATCCACGCGATCCTGTTCGGCATTCCCTTCGACGCACGGCTCAGCGCCACAGGAACGATCGCGTGGCAGCGAACCCTGTTCATTCCGATCTGCGGCGGCGCGGCGCTGGCGCTCATCGCGTGGATTGTTGGGAACCGGCTGAAGAGCCAGATGGCGGACGTCATCGAAGCCAACGCCTTGCTCGGTGGTCGCGTCTCGATGCGCGGCAGCCTGCTGATCTCATTTCAAACGCTGGTGTCGAACGGCTGCGGCGGCTCGGTCGGCCTCGAAGCCGGCTATACGCAAATCTGCGCCGCCTTCAGTTCCTATTTCGGCCGCAAACTGTCGGCGCGGCGCAGCGACATGCGGCTGCTGGTCGCCTGCGGCGCGGCGGGCGCGATCAGCGCCGCCTTCAACGCGCCACTTGCGGGTTCGTTCTATGCGTTCGAGGTCGTGCTCGGTGCTTACACTGCCGCCAATCTGGTGCCGGTGGTCGGCAGCGCGGTCGCGGCGTGGCTGGTCGCACGGCAACTCAACCAGCAATCCTTTTTGCAAATTGCCGGATATCCGACGCCGGTTTCGATCGAGATGATCGGCCAGGCGGTGCTGATCGGGCTGATCTGCGCCATCGCCAGCATCATCCTGATGCAGATGATCGCGACTTCCGACCGGGCATTTCATCGGTTGCGCTGGTTCAAGGGCGCGCTGCGGCCGATCGTCGGCGGCGCCTTACTCGGCGGCATGGCGCTGCTGACGCCGACCGTGCTCGGCGCCGGCCATGGCGCAATGCAAATGATGCTGGTCAGCCAGCCGCCGTGGCTGCTGCTGACGACCACCATCATTCTCAAATCGTTGGCGTCGTCGGTCTCGCTCGGCTCCGGTTTTCGCGGCGGCCTGTTCTTCGCTTCGTTGATGCTCGGCGCACTGATCGGGATGCTTTACAGCACGCTCGCGACGATGGTGCTGCCCACTGTCGCGCTTCAGCCAGGCACCGCCGCCATCGCCGCTATGGCGGCACTCGGCACCGGCATCCTCGGCGCACCGTTCGCGATGATCTGTCTCGCGCTGGAAGTCACCGGCCAGTTCTCGCTGACGGTCGGCGCGATTGTCGCCTCGTCGGTCTCCGCGCTGATCGTGCGCGAACTGTTCGGCTACAGCTTCGCGACGTGGCGCTTCCATCTGCGCGGCGAAGTCATTCGCGGGCCGCAGGACGTCGGCTGGATCACGCAGTTCAACGCCGCGACCTTGATGCGATCGGATTTCGAGACCACGCCCGGCCAAATGTCGATCGCCGAGGCGCAGAAACTGTTTCCGCCGGGCCGCCTCAAGCAGGTGGTGCTGCGCGCACCGGACGGACGCTATGGCGGCCTCGCCCAGCTCTCGGAGCTTCATTCCACGGAGATCGCCGGCGATCGTCCGATCGCCGAGCTGGCGCGACAACGCGACGTCTTCCTGCAACCGCAGATGTCGATCCGCGAGATCATGGCGGCGTTCGAAAAGACTGAAGCCGACGTGCTAGTGGTGGTCGACAATGCCGACGACCGCACCCCGATCGGCACCGTCAGCGAAACCCACGCGCTCCGCGTGTTCGGCGAAGAACTGGAACGCCGCAATCAGGAAATGTATTTCCGGTGAATGGTGGGATGACGCCGGATCAACGTAGCGTCATCACCTCGCTGCCGTCGTCATGGCCGGATTTATTCCGGCCATCCACGTCTTTTGATCTTGCCCGGTCCGTAAGACGTGGATGCCCGGCACAAGGCCGGGCATGACGGAAGGGATCGGCCATGACAAAGAATATTACGGCGTCAGCACCGCGCGGCCGACCAGCTTGCCTTCCTTGAGGCTACGCAGGGCGGCATCAGCTTTCTCGAGCGGCATCGTGGTCACCGGGATCGGCGGAATCTTCTTGGTGCGCACCAGATCGAGCAGTTCCTCGGTTTCGCGCAGGTTGCCGACGTAGCTACCCTGAATGGTCAGCGCCTTCATCGCGATCAGCGGCAACGCCCACGGCGCACCGCCGCCGAACAGGCCGACCATCACCAGCTTGCCGCCCTTGGTCAGGCAATCGAAGCCGAGTTGCGCGGTCTGCTCATTGCCGACCAGATCGATCGCACCATAAACCGGACCGCCGGCTTTCGCCGCGATCTGCTCGACGGCATCGGCAGCCGCGCCATCGACGGCACCAAGCGCACCGGCCGCAATGGCTGCCTCGCGCTTGCGCGGATCGATATCGACGACGATGGCGCCCTTGCCGCCCATTGCCTTGAGCAGCGACAACGCCATCAGGCCGAGGCCGCCTGCGCCGAAAATAACAATCGGATGATGCAGCACCGACTCCACCTTCTTCAGCGCGCTGTAGGTGGTGACGCCGGAGCAGGCGTAAGGCGCGGCGGTGACCGGATCGAGGCCTTTCAGATTGATGAGATACTTCGCGTTCGGCACCGTCATGTAATCGGCATAGCCGCCGTCGCAGTACACGCCGAGCGAATTGCCTTTCAGGCACATGTTCTCCTGATCGGCGAGGCAGAGTTCGCACTTGCCGCAGCCGAGCCACGGATAAACCAGGCAGACATCGCCGACCTTGAGGTTGCCTTTGGCGTCGGGGCCGATCGCCACCACTTCGCCGACCGTCTCGTGGCCCATGGTGCGCGGCAGCGACACGCCGCGATCCTTCAATGACAGCGGCTTGCGGCCGTGGCCGAGATCGTAACCGCCTTCCCAGATGTGCAGATCACTGTGGCAGACGCCGGCGGCCTTCACCTTGATCAGCACCTGCGTTCCGGTGGGCTGCGGCGTCGGCTCATTCACCTCGGTCAAGGGTGCATTGAAGTCGGTGACCTTGAAACTCTTCATGGCGTCCAGTCCTCGGGCTCGTTTTGTTGTTCGTTACAGTCCGGCGATGACGGCGCGGGCAATCTCCGCGGTGCCGTCGCGGCCACCGAACTCCATCGGTTTGATGCCATCTGCATAGGCCTTGTCAACCGCGCGCTCGATGCGCTCGGCGGCCGCGGCAGCTTCAGGGAATTGGTGCTTGTCAGCCAGCCAATCGAGCAGCAGCGCGACGGACAGGATCATCGCGGTGGGGTTGGCCTTGCCCTGCCCCATGATGTCCGGCGCGGTACCATGGCAGGGCTGGAAGACCGCGTGGCGGTCGCCGATATCGGCCGACGGCGCCATGCCGAGCCCGCCGATCAGGCCGGCGGTGAGATCGGACAGAATGTCGCCGAACATATTTTCCGTCACCAGCACGTCGAAATCCCACGGCCGCTTCACCAGCATCGCCGAACAGGCATCGACGTAGACACGGGATGTCGCGACGTCCGGATGACGCGTGGCAGCCTCATCGAACAGGCCGCGAAAGTAGGCGAATGCCTTAAACACATTTGCCTTATCGACGCAGGCCAACTGGCCCGTCTTGCCGCGCGCTTTGCGGCGTTCCGCCAGATGGAAAGAAAAGTCGAACAACCGCTGCGAGGTTTTTCGCGTGATCACCATGGTCTCGCGCGCCTCGTCCGCGGTGACCACGCCCTTTCCCATCGACGCAAACAGGCCTTCGGTGGATTCGCGGATCAGCACCAGATCGATGCCATGCTCAGCCGCGCCGATGATGGGACTTGGCACGCCGGGGATCAGCCGCGCCGGACGAACGCCGGCATAAAGATCGAAGATCATCCGCAATTCGATCTGCGGTGCGATCTCGGTGTTGTCGGGATAGCGGATATGCGGCAGCCCGCAGGCGCCGAGCAGAATGGCGTCGGCTTCGTCACAGAGCTTGATGGTCGACTCCGGCATCGATTTGTCGGTCTGCTGGTAGTGCGTCGCGCCGGCGGGCGCATCGGTGAAGCGGAACTTCAGCTTGGTGCTCGCCTCGATCCGGCGCAGCACCTCGAGCGCCGGCGCCATCACTTCGGGGCCGATGCCATCGCCAGCGAGCACCGCGATGTGAAACGCCTCCATCGCCGCCATCAGCCCGACAATCCTGTGAGCGTCGCCTTGCGCATCCATACCTTGTTGTCGTGGAACGCCGCGCCGCCATAAGGCGCGACTGCCTCGGCACCGGTCAGCATGTTGATGCCGCGATTGCCGACATGGGCGTGGTTCGGATGCACCGATTCCGCGATCAGCACGCCGCGCCGCACGCCGGGAAACAGCCGCGCGGTGAGATGCGTCTCGCCGCGCGTGTTGCCGAGCGTCACCAGGTCGCCCTCGGCGATACCGAGACCGCGCGCATCGTCGGGATGGATCATCACCGATGGTACGCCCTCGCGCGCTTTCGATGACGGCGTTTCATTGAACGTGGTGTTGAGGAAACTGCGCGACGGGCTGGTGGCAAGCCGGAACGGATGCGCGTCGTCCGCCGCCTCGATCACCGCCCAATGATCCGGCAGGCCCGGCATCTTGTCCCACGCGCCGTTACGCTCATTGACCGGCACCGGCACGTTCGGCCAGTCCGCCTTGAAGTGAAACTTGCCGTCGCTGTGGCCGAAGCCATCGAGGAAATGCGAGGCGCGGAAATCCGGCTGCAAGTCGCGCCACAGATCGGCCAACAAACCTTCGACACTGCCATGGCCGCTGGCTTGCAACGTCCCGTCGATCACTTCGCGCGCGGTCATCTCGAACGCCGGATGCTTTGCACCGACGCGCTTGGCAATGCCCTGCAATACCTCATGATTGGAGCGGCATTCGCCCGGCGGTTCGACCAGCTTGGCCCCAACCGAAATATACTGATGGCCGCCGCCGTAATAGAGATCATCGTGTTCGAGGAACATCGTCGCGGGCAGCACAATGTCCGCCATCTGCGCGGTTTCGGTCATGAACTGCTCATGCACCGCGACGAACAGGTCCTTGCGCGCAAAGCCTTGCCGCACCAGCGCCTGCTCCGGCGCGACCGTTACCGGATTGGTGTTCTGGATCAGCATCGCCTTCACCGGGCCGCCGCCCTTCAGCGCCTCGGTATCGCCGGTGAGGATGCGGCCGATCTTCGATTGATCGAGCCGCCGCGTGCTCCTGTCGACGACGTCGAGCCCTTCGATCAGCGTCTTGTCGAACTTCCAGATCGCGCCGTTATTGAAGAACGCGCCGCCGCCTTCGTATTGCCACGCGCCGGTGACGGCGGGGATGCACAGCGCGGCATGCATCTGCGCTGCGCCGTTGCGGCTGCGGGTGAAGCCATAGCCGAGCCGGAAGTACGAGCGTTTCGTTTCACCCACCGCGCGCGCGAAAGATTCGATCTCGCTGACCGGCACGCCGCAGATCGCTGACGCCCATTCCGGCGTGCGGCTTGCGAGATGTGCTTCAAGCTCGTCGGGGCAATCGGTGTACTTCGCGAGATAGGCGCGATCGGCAAAGCCCTCGCGAAACAGCACATGCATCACGCCGCAGGCGAACGCGCCGTCGGTGCCGGGCCGCAGCAGGATCTTGATGTCGGCCTGCTTCATCGTCTCGTTGTCGTAGACGTCGACGGCGGCGATGCGTGCGCCGCGCTCCTTGCGCGCGCGGGTCGCGTGAGTCATCACGTTGACCTGGGTCGAGACCGGATTGGTGCCCCAGATCACAATGAGATCGGACTTCGCCATCTCGCGCGGATCGACACCCATCACCTTGCCGGTACCGGCGCCGTAACCGGCCCATGCGATGGTCGAGCAGATGGTGCTGTAGAAGCGCGAATACTTCTTGGCGTGTGACAGGCGATTGATGCCGTCGCGCATCACCAGTCCCATCGTGCCGGCATAATAATACGGCCACACCGACTCGCCGCCGAATTCGCGCTCCGCGGCGTTGAAACGTTCGGCGATCTCGTCGAGCGCCTCATCCCACGAAATGCGTTCGAAACGGCCCTCGCCTTTGGCGCCGACCCGCCGCAGCGGATGTCGGACACGATCCGGATGATTGATGCGCTCGGCATAGCGCCCGACCTTGGCGCAGACGACGCCGGCGGTATAGGTCTGTTGCTTCGAGCCGCGCACCCGGCCGATGGTTGTGCCGTCGATCACCTCGACGTCGAGCGCACAGGCCGAAGGACAATCGTGCGGACAGGTGGAATGGCCGATTTCGATTTTGACGTTGGCATTCATGGCGCTACCACTAACACAATAATCGGCTGCGAGGCAGCCGCGTTACGACCGTCTGGCCCGCTGATCCTTCACATAACCGAGCGGAACCCCGAGGCGCTTGACGGTGACCACCACCTTGCCCTGGCTGTCGCGGTCGCAATTCATATGCGTCGGCGCGATGAAGAAATCGGCGGTTTCCCAGACCTCCGCCCAGTGCAGGTGCGGCTTGACCTTTTTCAGGAACGCCGCGCGCTCGCCGCAGATCGCCACCGAATAGCTGTGCTTCGGATCGCGGCTCAAAGTCGGCTCGGTGCGATCGAGATAGGCTTCCAGCCCGTCCACCGCCTCCGGCATGATGGTGAACCAGTAGTCCATCGCGTAGCGGCGCGACGCGCCTTCGATGCCGCCGACCAGCGGGTTGAATACCAGATATTCGTAAGGGTGCAGGCGAACCAGCGTCACCGCGTTCCAGCCAAAGCCGACGATGACGACAGCCAGCACCGCAACACCGAGTTGGCGGCGCACCGCGGACAGCCTCATCACCGCGATGTCGAGCCCGATCCCGGCCAGAACGGCGATCGGCGGCAGCACGAACAGGAAATGGCGCAGCCCGCAGAACGCCGGGCCATGCGCCACCACCTCGCACAGCACCGGGAAGATGACCGCGAAGGCCACCATGGCCACTTCGCTCCGCGTACGCCGATCGATGCCACCTCTCGCGAGAGCCGCAAACGCCATCGCCAGCATCGCGCCGGCCAGCATCAGCAACGGCAGCTTGATCAGGATGTAGATCGGCACGTAGAGACGCGGGATGGTCGCCATCCGATACACGGTGCCGTCAAGCACGGTGCGAATGTTATAATGAAATTCCGCGAAGCTGAATAAGCCACGAATCGGATTGAGCGGCGACAGCGCCGACCACGGCCATGTCACGATCATGATGACATAGGCGATCGCCAGCGCCGGCACGAAGCGGATGAGCGAGGCCCAGACGAAGCGCCACGCACCGCGCGAGGTGAGCGGCATCGATGGTGGGATGCTCAGCAGGATCATCACGCCGACATAACCCACCAGCAACAGGCCGAGCACCTTGATGCCGAGCGCCGCGCCGGTCATCAGCCCGAAGCCGACGATGTGGCGCGGCTTCGGGTTCGGCAGGTCGCGTGCCGCGCGCATCAGGAAATACAGCGCGCCGGCCATCGCGGCAGCGAGCGGGATGTCCTTGCTGTGGTGGAACATGGTGCCGTACCACGAGCCGCAGACCGCGAGTGCCAGTCCGGCAAGCCACCCTGCCCGCGCGCCGGCGATCATTCGTGCGGTCGCCATCGCCGCCGCCAGCCCGCCGACGCCGATCAGCCCGCACAGCAGATGGCGCAGATCGTAAATATCCATGGGCACGAGACGGCCGAGCAGGATCGCCGCGCTGTCGAACAGGCCACCGTAGAGATACAGATTATCCAGTTCGAACACCGCGCGATCGGTGAAGCCGCTTTTGTAATAGGCAACGATCAGTTCGCCGTAGCGATGCTGAATCCATTCGTCGTTGGTGATGGCATAGTCGCGAAAGGTCGCGATCACCAGGCCGACCAGCACCGCCAGCAACAGGATCGACGCCAGATCGTAAGGATCGCGCGACACCACCGCGCGCATCGTTCGCCGAATGAAAGAATTGTCCGCCTTGCCAGGCCATTCCGCGCCGTAGTCGTTCACCGCTTCGCGCGCGAGATCGGTCATGGTCTATCCGCCTGCCGCGAGGAGCGCGAACGGCACCTTCGCTGCATCGCAGCATCGACAGATGCACCACCGGCGGATCGGCGAGATGAAAGGGGTGAGCGTTGGGACGGGCATTCGTATCCACGGCGCGGATGAGGCGGACGTTTCTATAGACGATCCCTCAATTTTTACCACTGCGTCGTTGGAATAACGACAGTGTCTTACCCGACCGCCTCTGCCTTGCCAGCCGCCTTGGCGGCGATATTCTGTCTGCCTGTCCAGCACCAACGACCGGGCCAACCCGGCGGGAGCATCCATCAGGGAGTCGACGCAGAATGTATCCGGGGACCCACGTTGCGGCGCGCGCCAATCAACCTGCCTTCATCATGGCGAGCACCGGAGAAACGGTCAGCTATGCCGAACTGGAAGCGCGCACCAATCGGCTGGCGCACTTCCTGCGCTCGCGCGGGCTTAACCGCCTCGATCATTATTCCATCTTCATGGAAAACAATTCGCGCTATCTCGAAACCTGCGGCGCGGGCGAGCGCGCGGGTCTGTATTTCACCTGCATCAACTCTTTCCTCAAGGCCGACGAGCTCGCCTATATCCTCAGCAACAGCGAATCCCGCGTGCTGATCTTCTCGGAGGAGAAGCGCGCCGTCGCCGAGGAAGCGCTGCGCCAGTGTCCGAAGGTCGAGGTCAGCCTCGTCGTCGACGGACCAAGCAACGGCACCTCCATCCTCAACCTCGACGAAGCAGTGGGCAGCTTTCCTGCGACGCCGATTGCCGACGAGAGCGTCGGCACCGCCATGCTGTACTCCTCGGGCACCACGGGACGGCCGAAAGGCATCGTGCGACCGCTGCCGGAGCAGCCTCCGGCGCAGGGGCTGCCGCTGTTCGATTTCCTCAACATGATGTGGCGTTATCGCGAGGGCCTGACCTACCTGTCTCCGGCGCCGCTGTATCACTCCGCGCCGCAGGCGGCGGTCAATCTGGTGATCCGCAACGGCGGCACCGCCATCATCATGGAGAAGTTCGATCCGGAGCACTATCTGCAACTGATCGAGAAGTACAAGCCGACGCACTCCCAGCTCGTGCCGACGATGTTTTCGCGGATGCTGAAGCTGCCGGACGACGTGCGCAAACGTTACGACGTCTCTTCGCTGGAAGTGGCGATCCATGCCGCCGCGCCCTGCCCGCCGCAGGTCAAGGAGCAGATGATCGAATGGTGGGGGCCGATTATCCACGAATACTACGGCGCAACCGAAGGGCTCGGCTTCACCGCCTGCGACACGCCGCAATGGCAGGCGCATCGCGGCACCGTCGGCAAGGTGCTGCTCGGCGAACTCCATGTGCTCGACGAGAACATGCAGCCATGCCCGAAAGAAACGCCCGGCACGCTGTGGTTCAAGACCGCGACCCCGTTCGAATACTTCAACGATCCGAAGCGCACTGCCGAAACCCGCTCGGCCGACGGCAGCATGAGCACGGTCGGCGACATCGGCTATGTCGATGACGACGGCTTCCTCTACCTCACCGACCGCGCGACCTTCATGATCGTGTCCGGCGGCGTCAATATCTATCCGCAGGAATGCGAGAACTTGCTGATCACGCATCCGAAGGTCGCCGACGCCGCGGTGTTCGGCGTGCCGAACGAAGACCTCGGCGAGGAGGTCAAGGCCGTGGTGCAGCCGATGCCGGGCATCGCGGCGGACAAGGCGCTGGTCGACGAATTGACCGAGTTTTGCCTGAAGAATCTATCGCGGCAGAAATGCCCGCGCTCGATCGATTTCATCGAGGAAATGCCGCGCCTGCCGACCGGCAAGCTCTACAAGAGGGTGCTACGCGACCGCTACTGGGGCGACCGCAAGAGCCGCATCGTTTGAGAGACTTCTCTCACTCGAAATGCGGTTCATCGCAAAACGTATCCACGCCCACCGTGTCGTCCCCGCGAAGGCGGGGACCCGTTACCCCTGGCGTTAGTGATTTTAGAAAATACTGTACTTTGATGATGGAACCGAGCCGCTGCAGAGTCTGGGTCCCCGCCTTCGCGGGGACGACGATTTGCGCGTTGCAAATCCATCGGCAAAACAAAATTCCGACTAGGTCCTGAGATCGTTCCACCGACTGCGCCATGCGATGCGACGCATCGTCCGTTTGCATCGGCGGCGTGTTCCGGCGTATGTTTGATGATCGTAATTGTCTCTCTGCTCTGCGCGGCGCGCGGAATGCCGATGAGCCTGCCGCGGCGCGGCGCGATCGGGAGATTTGACAATGAACGCCCCCATTATACGCCTTACCAGCCTCGCCCACGGCGGCGGCTGCGTATGCAAACTCGCGCCGTCGGTGTTGCAGGAGCTGCTGGCTGTGCAGCCTGCCGCCGCACCCTTCCGCCAATTGCTGGTCGGTGCCGACACCGGCGATGACGCCGCCGTCTGGCAGGTTGACGACAACACCTGCATCGTCGCCACCACGGATTTTTTCATGCCGGTGGTGGACGATCCGTTCGACTTCGGCCGCATCGCCGCCACCAACGCCATCTCCGACATTTACGCCATGGGCGCCAAGCCGATTTTGGCGCTGGCAATCCTCGGCATGCCGCTCGACAAGATTCCCGTCGAGGTCGTGCGTGAGATTCTACGCGGTGGCGCTTCAGTCTGCGCCGATGCCGGCTTCCCGATCGGCGGCGGCCATTCCATCGATGCGCCGGAGCCGATCTATGGCCTCGCAGTGATCGGCATTTGCCGGCCCGAACAGGTGCGCCGCAACGCCGACGCGAAGCCCGGCGACGCACTGATCCTCACCAAGGGTCTCGGCGTCGGAGTCTATTCCGCGGCCATCAAGAAAGGCCAGCTCGACGGCGACGGCTATGCCGAGATGGTTGCCTCCACCACCCAACTCAATCACGTCGGCGGCGACCTGTCCGCCGATCCAGCCGTTCACGCCATCACCGACGTCACCGGTTTCGGCCTGCTGGGCCATTCTTTCGAGATGGCACGTGAATCAAAACTGTCGTTGGTAATTGACGCCAAGGCGGTGCCGCTGTTCTCCCGCGCCAATGAACTGGCCATGAGCGGCTTCATCACTGGCGCGTCGAAGCGCAACTGGGCGAGCTACGGCGCGTCCATCGTGCTGCCGCCCGATATGCCAGAGTGGCAACGCGACCTGCTGGCCGATCCTCAGACGTCCGGCGGCCTGCTGGTCGCCTGCGCGCCGGATCACGCCGAAGCAGTATTGAAGAAGGTGATCGACGCCGGGTTCACATCGGCAAAAATCATCGGCCACGCCGAAGCCGGTCCTGCGCAAGTGCGGATCGAGAGCTAGAAGATCATGCATTGAGCCTGATCCGTCATGCCCGGCTTTATGCCGGGCATCCACATCTTAACACCACTTCCGGTTCAAAGACGTAGATGGCCGGGACATAGGCGAGCGAAGCGACGCCGTTCTTCGAACGGCTGTGCCCGGCCATGACGACAATAGTCTGCATGTCGAACTAATTCGCCTGCGCCGGCTCGACCTTCATGCGGCGACCCCAGGTGTCGAAGAAGTGGCCTTCGTTGACCACCATGCGGTCGGCGTTGACGCGGTCTTCCAGCTCGCGCAGCGCATCGGCGGCCTTGGCGTCCTCCACCGGTCCGCCGTCGTCATCGACGATCGGCATCAAGAGCACGCCGTCCCACGGCACGTTGGCGCCGCGCATCAGCAGCGTGAAGTGGTGCCAGTCAAGTTCGTCGCCGATCACATGTGTGAACGTCGAGCGCAGCGGCAACACGCCGAGATTGGCGGTCGAAACCAGGATGATCAGCGCGGTGAAGCCACCGGTGCGCTGGAATTCATGCACCACCCAATCGTCGAACAGGAAGTCGTCAAGCTTCTTGCGCCTAGCAGGTTTCGACAAGCGGCAGCTCCACGATTTCCCGCTCCATGATGCTGAGGAACGGCCCGTTGCGATGTTCGGCAAACCACGCCTCGAACGCGCGGAGCTTCTCGATGATGCTTGCTGAATCCGCTGGTATTCCCGTCTCCGGCGCTTCCGGCTGCGTCGCCTGCCAGCAGGCGGCGATCACCGGCGCGAAGTTCGTCAGCGTCTCCTGTTGCGTCTCGCTGGTGCCGCTCCAGCCCAGTTCATGCAGGAAAGCCGTGGAGCCGCGCAGGATGGCGTCCTCCTCGGTCTCGCAGCCGTCGAGCGCGGCGGTGACGGTGCGCATCAGGTTGAGCCGCCGGAAACCGAAGGCCCGATCCTGCTCCAACTCGCGGAAACGAATTGCTGCTTCCTTGCGATAATTCTCTTCGTTGGTGGAGGCGTCGTGCGCGATCCGATCAAGATCGTCGAGTAACGCCGTCAAGGGCTGAGCCGTCATCGCGCGCTCCCGTGCTTGTTGAAGGTTGGCGGAAGAGAATGGGAGTCGAACCCACCAAGAACCGACTCGCGGCCCTTCCCGGATTTGAAGTCCGGACGCCCCACCGGGAACGATGCTCTTCCAATAGTTTCGATCTTCGGCGCCGAATTCGTCTTCAAGTCATTCGGCACTGTCTCATCGGCCGGCCTGCGAAACAGGTCAAGCCGATGCTTATTGACACGGCGCAGATCGCCTCTGCGGATTGTAACACCATGCCGGTCGAAGAATTCAAGTATCTGAATCGCGACCTTGCGGCCGTTGTCGAATTTGTCGCGGAATTGCGCGGCGGTGAACTGATGATCGGCCGCCTGCTCCGACAGCGTCGCCATCACTCCAACCATCTCCGCGACCGTCGCGCGCAGGAAGAAGTGATCGTGCGCCACCTCGTCAACGCGGCCCATCCGCCCGACCAGCTTGAACAGCCGTCGCACCTCCGGTTCGGCGACGCCGGTGTAACCGGCGATGTCGCGCACGCGCGGCGGACGGAAACGTCCCTCGCCGCCGATGAAAATCCGCACCTTGTTCCACAGCGCTTCGTCGCCCGGCGTCAGCCGCACCTCATGGCTCGGCAGACGAATCCATGCGCCGTCGAGCGCGATGTCTCGCGTGCGTGCCAATCCTTGCAGCAGCGCGGCGAAGGCGGGCGTCGGCAAGCGCGGTTCGAGTTGCAGCCGCAGGCGCTCAAGGCCGATGCCGGAGAGGTTCGGATTCTCGGTGTGGAATTTCGCCAAGGTCGTCAGGATATCGTTCTTCATCCGCAGCCAGACCGCCGGCGCGATGACGAATTCGGTCTTCGCGGTGGCGAGACGTAGCAGGCTCATGCGCTGCACCAGCGCTTCGCGCTCGGTCTCCGAAATCGCGCGGTCGCGAATGAAGGCGGAGAAATCGGTGTAGCCGGCGGCGCAATTCAGAAGTGCCGTAAGGGCGCCTTCCGAATCGCTGATGGCATTGGCCTCAAGCTGCGCGATGCGTTCCGGCGCGCGACGCTTGCGCGCGGCGGCGCGCAGATCGAGGAACATTCCGCCGCCGATGGTCCGTTGCGCCGTGGTGTCGCGCAGCACGAAGCGGTCGCCGACCGCCGCCGCAATCGGCTCGTCCAGCACCAGTTGCACGAAGGCGTGGCCACCAGGCGGAATCGGATCGTCGCTCAGCAGCACGATGCGCGCGCCGACCTCGGTGGCGGCATGATGCAACCGCACCGGCATCCATTGCGTGATCGGCTTGGTCTCGCCCGCCAGCACCTCGACGCGGGCGTCGATGCGGTTTGCCGGCGCGTGCAGTTCTGGATCGAGCACGACATTGCCGCGCGCGATCGCATCCTTGGTGACGCCGTCGCCGGCGAGATTGAGCGCGCAGCGATCGCCAGCGCGGCCGGTCTCAGTCACGTTGTTCTGCGCGTGAATGCCACGCACCCGAGCCTGCAATCCCGAGGGACTGACGATCACTTGATCACCGACGCTGACGCTGCCGGATAGCACCGTTCCGGTCACCACCGTGCCGGTGCCGGAGAGCGTGAACGAGCGATCGACCGCGAGCCGGAAACGCCCCTTGTCGGAGCGCGCCTGCCACTCATGCGCCGCTGCGAACAGCCGTGCGCGCAGGTCGTCGATGCCCTGCCCGCTCTGGCTCGACACCGCGAACATCTCGATATCGCTCAGCGGCGTCAGCGCCAGCGCGTTGGCGATTTCGTTTCGCACCTCGGCGAGCCGATCGTCGCTGACGAGATCCGCCTTGGTGATAGCCACCGCGCCACGCGTGATGCCGAGCAGATTGACAATCGCCAGATGCTCGACGGTCTGCGGCATGATGCCGTCGTCGGCGGCAATCACCAGCAGCACGAAATCGATGCCGGACGCGCCGGCCAGCATATTGTGAACGAAGCGCTCGTGGCCCGGCACGTCGACGAAGCCGAGCACGCCGCCGTCCGGCGTCGGCAGATAGGCAAAGCCGAGATCGACCGAGATGCCGCGCGCCTTCTCTTCCTTGAGGCGGTCGGTGTCGACGCCGGTGAGCGCCCGCACCAGCGAGGTCTTGCCGTGGTCGATATGGCCCGCGGTGCCGACGATCATGACGCGGGCTCCCCAAGCGGCCGTTTCGCCAGCGCTCGCGCGCGTTCGATGTCGGCTTCGGACATCGCGGCATAAGTCGGTTGCAAAAACGACTCCGCCAGCGCGCTGCCCCCGGCCTGCGCGCGCAATAGCCACATCAGCGCCGCCACGGGATCGCGCGGCACGCCGGCGCCGAGCTGATAGGCGGCGCCCAGCATCGCCTGTGCATCGACGTCGCCGCGCGCCGCCGCCATGTCCCACCAGCGTGCGGCTTCTGCCGCGTCGCGCTCGACGCCGATGGCGTTGTGATAGATCATGCCGAGCCGCGTCATCGACGGCACCACGCCTTGGGCAGCGGCAGCTTCTGCCCAACTCTTGGCCTCAGCGAGATCGCCGGGGATCATCTGCTGCTCGTAAAGCATCCACGACAGCATGTCCTGCGCCGGGCCGTCGCCGGCTTCCGCCGCCGCGCGATAGAGTTCGGCGGCTTTTACCGCATTGGACTCGACGCCCTCGCCTTTGAAATACAGGTCCGCGAGATTGCGCTTGCCGATGATGTCGCCGCTCTCGGCGGCGAGCGTCAGCCATTTGAAAGCGAGCGCGGTGTCGCGCGCCACCCCCATGCCTTCGCTAAAGCAGACGCCGACATTGTTCTGCGCCCGCGCCACGCCCTGCTGCGCCAAGGGGCCCCAGATCGCCAGCGCCGACTCGTAGTCGTTGCCGGCGGCGGCATCGAGCGCGTCCGACATCAGTTCGGCCGTGGTCTTCTCAGCCGGCTTGCTGCGAAGAGCTTTGAGCGACGCGTCGAGCCAGCCCATCACCCGCGCTCCGCTAATTGCAGGCCCGCGAGATTGCGAACGAAGCCCGCCTCGTCTTCGAGGCAGCGCAAATCGAGCACCAACGCCTGCTCCTCGATGCGGCCGATCACCGGTTTGTCGAGGCCACGGAATGCGGCCGCCAGCTTGATCAACGCACGGCCGCTCGCGCGCGGCCCTGCGGCGCGAATGGCGATGCCGGCGCTCGGCAAGGTTTCCTGCGGCAACGCGCCGGAGCCGATCTGGCTGGCGCAATCGACGACTGTTGCGACGTAACCCAAACCGACGGCGGCCGACAACGCCGGCAGCAGCCGCGCCGCCTGTGCGGCGATCTCGTCGCGTTTGCGCGCCAGCAGGCGGATGGTCGGCAGGCGTTCCGCGAGACGATCGGGATCGCGATAGAGTTGCAGCGTCGCCTCGATGGCGGCGAGCCGCACCTTGTCGACGCGCAGCGCGCGCTTCATCGGGTTCTTGTTGAGCCGCGCGATCAGTTCGCGGCGGCCGACGATGAAGCCGGCCTGCGGCCCGCCGAGCAATTTGTCACCGGAAAAGGTAACGAGATCGGCGCCCTCTGCCACTGCCTCGCGAACGGTCTGCTCATGCGACAACCCGTAGCGCGCGAGATCGACCAGCGTGCCGGAGCCGAGATCGTTCAGCAGCGGCACGTTCTGCGCGCGGGTGATATCGGCGAGTGCCTTGCCGGAGACGCTTTTGGTAAAACCTTCGACGCGATAGTTCGAGGTGTGCACTTTCAGCACGAGGCCGGTCTTGGGGCCGAGCGCCGCCGCGTAGTCCTTCTCGTGGGTGCGGTTGGTGGTGCCGACCTCGACGAGTTTGGTGCCGGCGCGCGCCATGATATCCGGCATTCGGAACGCGCCGCCGATCTCGATCAACTCGCCGCGCGAGATCACCGCTTCCTTGCCGCGCCCCAGCGTGTTCAGGGCGAGCAGCACCGCGCCGGCATTATTGTTGACGACGGTGGCGTCCTCGGCGCCGGTCAATTCGCACAGCAGGTCGCGGACGAGATCGTCGCGCTCGCCGCGCTTACCGGTGGCGAGATCGAACTCCAGCGCCAGCGCCTCACGCATCGCCGCTGTCGCCGCTTCGATGGCCGCTTCCGCGATCTGCGCACGACCGAGATTGGTGTGCAGCACCGTGCCGGTGAGATTGAAGACCGGCCGCACCTTGGGTTGCGACGCGCGTTGCAGCGATGCGATTGCCGACGCGACAATGGCGTCCGCGTTCGGCACCGCCATCCGACCTGACGCCGCAGCACCGCGCACCTCCTCAACGCAATGCCGAAGCGCCTCCAGCAACGCGGGACGGCCGAAGCGATCGGTCGCCTCAATGGCAAGCGGCGTCTTCAGCAACTCGTCGATGGACGGAATACGCCTGAATGCGGGCCCGGGATCGCGCACCGCAACCTCCTAATAACCGATCAGGAACGGATTGATGCCGCCACGGCGAAAACCGAGTTCGCGCACAAGGAGATCGAGACCGAGCGAAGCCACATCATCGGCCACCGGATCGAGCCGATCGTCCTTCTGCTGGTTGAAGATCTTCATATAGCCATGGCAGTCGTCGCAGGTTTCCGCCTTGATGTTGCCGATGCCCTCGATCTCCTGGAACAGGATTTTCCGGGTGGAGCCGCACAGCGTGCATTTGGAGCGGACGTAGTTCCACATGGTACCGCACAGCGAGCATGCACAGAACCGCGTGCCCGGCGCACGGCGCCAGTTGACGATCGCGGTTGAGGTCGGAGCACTGCCGCAGCATGGGCAAACACCATCGCCGACCGATTGCAGCGACTTGTCATCGAGCCGCGCCGCGAGCCGTGCGAAATGCACCTGCAACGCGGCGGCGACGAAGATGTGCTCGGCGACCGCTTCGAACGGGATCGCTTCCGCCAGCACGTTCTGCAACATCGCCTCGCGTCCGGCGGCGTCGGCCGCGGTGACACGCAGCAATGCCGCACGCGCCGGCGACGGCATCTCCAGCCCGACAGCGGCATCGAGCAACCGCTGGAACGCGGCCTCGAACGCGCTGTCGGCCTTGAAGGCGACGCGGTCGAGTGGCGGCATCTTGTGTTCCCTAGCGCGCGCCAGCGTTTCCGCATCGATCGGCGCTGGCTCAGGCAAGCCGTCCTGAATGGACGCCTGCACGCTGCAAAGGCCAGAGAGGAAATTCAGGTAAGGCGCCAGATCGTGCCCTTCGGCCAAAACGGCGAACCGCGCGCTGCGATCGGTGAATATCTGCACCGGATCGGGCAACCGCGCGAACGGCGGGATCGGAATATTGCCAATAACGGAAGGATCAGGCTGGGTGGTATCAACGCGCGACATCATTGCACCTCACGAACCCCACGGGCCACGTGGATTCATACGCTAGTCGAGGGCCTCGGCGCCGGCTTACGACCGGCGCCGAGGCAGATCTTCAGTTCTTCCCGGTCACCAGATCCTTGAGCCAGCGGCGGTGATGCCGCCAGGCCCAGCCACCGGTGACCTTGCCACGGGTCATGGCGCCGATGGTACCTCGCACCCAGATCGCGGCGTAAACGTGGACGATCCAGACGCAGATCGCCACGATTGCGGTCGCCGAATGGATCAGAACCGCGATCCGCTTCTGCTCGATGGTGAAGTAGTTGCCGAAGTACTGGTCCCAGATCACCACGCCGCTCGTGATGAGCACCAGGATGAACAGCGACATCGACCAGAACACCATCTTCTGACCGGCATTGTACTTGCCAACTTCCGGCAGCTTGTTCTCTTCGTTAGCCAGCACGTCGCGCAGCCGCCCCATCCAGACGCTGTCGGTCCTCTCCCAGAGATTGAGCCGGAAGAAGCGGAAGAACAGCCCCATGAACGAAAGGAACAGCACCACGCCGATCCACGGATGGATGATCCGGGTCAACTGGCCGCCGCCGAACAGGCCGGTGAGGAAGTACAAAGCGGGCGTGAACAACGCCAACCCGGAGAGTGCGAGCAGCACGAGGCTGATCGCGGTGATCCAGTGGTTGATGCGGGCCGCCACGGTATACCGGTCAACGATGACCGGTTTGCCGGGATGCACGCCGTCTCCAGCGTCGACTTCCGATTTGCTCATCGCCGTCCCTCCGTCAACCGCTCGGCATTCTTCTCATCTTCCGCTGTCACCCGGTTCGCACCGGCAACGGCATGATGCAGGAACCCGAACGCCGCAAAGGCGCCGATCGCCGCCAAGCCGACATACTTGGTGACGCCCTTCCACACTTCGACCAGCGGACTGATCGACGGGTTGTTGGGCAGTCCCGCGTAGATCTGCGGCTTGTCCGCATGCTGCAGCACGTACATGACGTGCGTGCCGCTCACACCCGGAGGATCGTAGAGGCCGGCGTTTTTGAAGCCGCGCGACTTGAGATCCTTGATGCGGTGGTCGGCCCACTGCTTCATCTCGTCCTTGGTGCCGAACACGATGGCCTGTGTCGGGCAAGCCTTGGCGCAGGCGGGTCCCTGACCGACCGCGAGACGGTCGGAGCATAGCGAGCACTTGTAGGCCTTTTGATCGACCTGCGAGATGCGCGGAATGTTGAAGGGACAGCCCTTGATGCAGTAGCCGCAGCCGATGCACTTGTCGTGGTCGAAGTCCACGATGCCGTTGGAATACTGCACGATGGCGCCGGGCGCCGGACAGGCCTTGAGGCAGCCCGGGTCCTCGCAATGCATGCAGCCGTCCTTGCGGATCAGCCACTCGAGATTGCCGGACTCGGCATTCTCGTACTCGGTGTAGCGCATCAGCGTCCAGGTGTTCGCCGTCAGGTCGTGCGGGTTGTCATAGACCCCGACGTTGACGCCGACTTCCTCGGTGAGATTGTTCCACTCAAGGCACGCCACCTGACATGCCTTGCAGCCGATGCACTTCGATACGTCGATCAGCTTCGCCACCTCCGTCTGCCGTTTGGCAGGCGGAGTGACGGACGACGCCGAACGGCGGATCAGATCCTGTTGGCCGAACTTGGCGGCAACCGGATTGGTGGTGGGGTTAGGAACTGGTGTAAACATCTGTCGCCCTCCCCCTTAAGCCACCGGGCCCGCAATGGGCTCGACGTTGACAAGGAACGCCTTGAATTCAGGCGTCTGCGAGTTCGAGTCACCGATCGCCGACGTCAGCGAGTTGATCGGTGAGGCCTTCTTGGTTTCGCCGATGAAGCCGAAGTTGAGCGGCAGGCCGACCTCATGCACCGTCTTGCCGTCGATCTTGAACGGCTTCAGGCGCTTGGTGACGACCGCCTTGCCCTTGACCTCGCCGCGCTTGGACCAAATCCGGACTTGCTGTCCGTGCTTGATGCCCTTCTCCTTGGCGAGTTCCTCGGACATCTCCACGAAGAACTCCGGCTGCATCACCGCGTTGGCGTGAACAGCCTTGGTCCAGTAGTGGAAGTGCTCGGTGAGGCGATAGGTGGTGCCGACAATCGGGAAGTCCTTGGACGCGCCAAGCGCTTCGAGATCGCCCTTGAACACCCGCGCCACCGGGTTGCCCTTGAGTTTCGGGAACACGAGGTTGCCGACCGGAGATTCGAACGGCTCCATGTGAACCGGGAACGGACCGTCGGCCATCAGGCCACGAACCCAGAGGCGCGAGACGCCTTCCGCGTTCATGATGAAGGGACCAACCGCCCGATCCGGCGGAATGGTCGGAACGTAGTCCGGAACGTCCGGACCGCTCCACCGCTCGCCGTTCCAGAACATGTACTTCTTTTTCTCGCTCCACGGCTTGCCATCAGGATCGGCCGAAGCGCGATTGTACTGGATGCGGCGATTGGCGGGCCACGAATAGCCCCAGTTGCCGTACACACCCAGCCCCGACGGATCGCTGTTGTCGCGACGTTGAGCCATGTTGCCGGTCGGACCGTAGAAGCCTGTGTAGATCCACATGCATCCATCGGTCGAACCGTCGTCGCGCATCTCGCCGAACGAGGCGAGACGCTGGCCGGCGGCGCGAACCACCTTGCCTTCGGCATCCTTGAGATCGGTCAAGGCCTTGCCGTTCAGCTCGGTCTGGAGTTCGTCGACGGTCGGATGCAGCGGGTCCTTGTAGCTCCAGTCCACCGCGAGGATGGCATCCTTGCCCTTGCCGCCGTCCTTTTCGTACATCTTGCGCATACGCACGAACAGGTCGGACAGAATCTCGATGTCCGTTCGAGATTCGAAGTAAGGATCGGCCGCCTTCCACTTCCACTGGATGACGCGGCTGGAGTTGGTGACGCTGCCTTCTTCCTCGGCGAACGACGTCACCGGCAGCATGAACACTTCGGTCTGAACCTTGGCGGGATCGATGTTGTTGAACTCGCCGTGGTTCTCCCAGAACCGAGCCGTATCGGTCTCGATCGGGTCCATGCTGACCAGGAACTTCAGCTTCGCCAGACCTTCCCTGCTCTTGTTCGAGTTGGGAATCGCCATCAGCGGGTTGAAGCCCTGGCAGATCAGGCCAGTCGTTTTGCCCTGATGCATCAGATCGAACATCTTGATGCAATCATAGATGCCATCAAGCTTCGGCAGATAGTTGTAGCCGAACTCGTTTTCCTTGGTGGCATTGGCGCCGAACTGCGACTTCAGGAAGCTGACATAGAACTTGCGATAGTTCTGCCAGTAGCTGGTCTGGTTCGGCGTCAGCGGCTTGAAGGTACGCTTCGCGAGGTGCGACTCAAGAGTCGGCTCCTGCTCGGTCGGCAGGGCCAGATAGCCTGGAATTGCCGCCGTCAGAGTGCCGACGTCGGTGATTCCCTGCACGTTGGAGTGACCGCGCAATGCGTTCACGCCGCCGCCGGGGATACCGATGTTGCCGCACAGAAGCTGGATCATCGCCGCGCAACGGATGTTCTGGGCACCATGGGAGTGCTGCGTCCAGCCGAGCGCGTACATGATCGTCATCGCGCGTTCGCCGTTGGCGGTGGACGCAACCCAGTCGGCGACCTTCAGGAACTTGTCCTTCGGGGTGCCCGAGACGCGCTCGACCAATTCCGGCGTGTACTGCGCGAAGTGCTTCTTCATCAACTGGAAGACGCAGCGCGGATCCTGCAACGTCATGTCGCGCGTAGCGAAGCCGTCGGGACCGAACTTGTACTCCCAGGTGCTGCGATCGTAAGAGCGCTTCGACTCGTCGTACCCCGAGAACAGACCCTCGTTGAATTCGAAGTCGTCGCGCACGATGAACGCGGCGTTGGTGAAGTTGCGAACGTACTCTTTATGAATCTTGTCGTTGGTGAGCAGGTAATTGATCACACCCGACAGGAACGTGATGTCCGACCCCGAACGGATCGGCGCATAGTGGTCCGCGACGGCCGCCGAGCGGTTGAACCGCGGGTCGACCACCATCAGCTTGGCGCCACGCTCGGCTTTCGCCTCGGTGACCCACTTGAATCCGCAGGGATGCGCTTCCGCTGCGTTACCACCCATAATCCAGACGACATCGGCGTTCTTGATGTCGGTCCAGCTGTTCGTCATAGCACCGCGACCAAATGTGGGGCCCAAACTGGCCACCGTCGGTCCGTGTCAAATCCTGGCTTGGTTTTCGATCTGTAAC
>JAFKKL010000277.1 GCA_017305595.1 Hyphomicrobiales bacterium
CTGCGCGATGGCCTGCGCCGGATCGATGGGTTCGGCCGCTGCCGGGCGCGATGATAGGGGCGACGCTGCCAGCATGGTCAGCACGGTGCTTATGACAACGATAGCCCGCATAATAATTCGCCCGCATTCGAAACGCCGGCGCTCGAAGTGCGCGGCGTCGATGAGAGCATATTTATGCCTCATTCCGGCGGAATGGCGGAGAACGTGTGACGATCGTAAAAAATTCGGAATTATGAACTGGCGATAGAGTTCAGGCCTTCGATGTAGGTGGGATATGCGAGCTTGACGCCCAGCTCGTTTTTCATCCGCGCATTCGAGACTTTTTTGCTTTCGGCGTAGAAGCTGCGCGCCATGTCGCTGAGGCCGGCGTTGGCGAAATCGATCTCCGGCGGTGGTGCGATTCCCATCAATGATGCCGCGAACGTCACCACGTCCTGCGGCGGTGCGGGTTCGTCGTCACAGACGTTCCAGATGCCGGTCGTCTCATGCGCGAAAGCCGCCGTGATGGCGCCCGCGATATCCGCGACGTGAATGCGGTTGAACACCTGTTCCGGCTTGACGATGCGGCGGGCGGTGCCTGCACGCAGGTTCAGTAAAGCGTTGCGCCCCGGGCCATAGATGCCCGCAAGCCGCAGGATGCTGGTGCGTTCGCCCGCGAGCGCTATCCAGTCGCTTTCTGCTGTCGCCCGCGCCGCACGGCGACCGGGACTGGGCGCGACCGGTGTGGTCTCGTCGATCCATTGGCCGCCGTGATCGCCGTAAACACCGACCGTCGAGAGATAGACGATGCGGCGAACCCGGCTGGCCTTGATGGCGTCGCCAAATGTCGCGAGCACCGGATCGCCGGCCAGGGATGGCGGCACCGAGACCAGCAGCAGATCGGCCTTCGCGAGGCGCTCGGCAATGCCGGGATCGGCGTGATCGGGACCGAAACTCAATGTTTCGCAATCAGGTCTCGTGGAGTCGCGTGTCGCGTCGCGAACGGTAGCCGAGATGTTTGCGTAGTCGCCGGCGAAGTGGTCGAGAAAGTGGCGGCAGCTATAGCCTAGTCCGAAGATGAACAGGTTCATGTTGTATCCCGGACGCGGTCAGCAAGAACCGGTCCCGATGGTCGTGATGATTTAGATGTGCAATCTACAATGCGCGGGCAGTTCCGGCCACACACTTGCGCCATGCCTCGGCAAGAGCGTCGGCTGCATCATCAACATCGCGTGCCGTGGTGGTCGCGCCGAGCGACAGCCGCACCGCTCCGAGCGCCTTATGCTCGGGAATGCCCATGGCGCGCAGGATGGCGGAGGCTTCCTCGCGATTGGCGTGACAAGCCGAGCCGGTGGAAGCCATCACTTGCGGACATGCTTCCAGCACCGCACGGCCGGAGACGCCGGGACACAAGACATTGAGTGTGTTCGGGAGACGTGCCGTCGGGTGCCCGGTGAGGAGAATGTCCGGAATCGCGTGTCGTAGCCGTGCGAACAACGCGTGCGTCAGCGTCATCACCTGTGCGGTGTTGCCGTCGTGCAATCGTTCGGCGGCGAGGCGACAGGCTTCGCCGAGGCCGACGATGGAGGCGACGTTCTCGGTGCCGGGACGGCGGCCGGATTCCTGGCCCGCGCCGCGCAACACGGATTGCGTCCGCACGCCGTGCCGGACGTAAAGTACGCCGATGCCTTTCGGGGCATAGAGTTTGTGGCCGGCGATGGACAGCAGATCGATGTCGAGCGCCCTGACATCGACGGCGATCTTGCCGACGGCCTGCGCGGCATCGATATGCATCAGCGCGCCGTGCTCGCGTGCGGCGGCGGCGATCTCGGCGACCGGTTGCAATACGCCGGTTTCGTTCTGCGCGTAGATCATCGTTACAAGACCGACGCCGTTGCGGATGGTGCGACGTGCCTCTTCAATATCGATGCGGCCGTCGCCACCGACCTTGATGCGATGAACGGTGTAGCCTTCTTGCGCCAGCAGATCGCATGGCTCGTCGGTCGCCGGATGCTCGACCGTACTGGTGATGATGCTGCGCTTGCTGCCGTTCGGTTCGATGCTGCCGCGAATGGCGATGTTGTTCGCTTCCGTCCCGCCGCTGGTGAAGATAATCTCATCGGGGTCTGCGCCGATCAACGCGGCGACATGGCTGCGCGCTATGGCCACCGCGTCCTTCGCGGCGCGGCCGAGCGCGTAACTCGACGACGGGTTGCCGTATTGCTCGCGCAGGAACGGCAGCATGGCGTCGAGCACGCCGGGAGCGATCGGCGTCGTCGCGTTGTGGTCGAGGTAGATCGGCATCGGTGTGTCCGGAAATGACAACGGGCGCGGCCACGACCGCGCCCGTTGTATCAGTGTTATCAGGTCGCAGAAGCTTCCTTCGCCATCAGCGCGTAGCGGAAGTTGTCCGGGTCGAGGCAATCGAGCAGCAGCGACGCGCGCTCGGCCTGCGGATACATTAGGAAGCCGAGTTTCGGATGCTTGCCGTTCGGCAGCGTCACGTCATGCGCGGTGTTGTACGCGATCCAGTTGCCTTCCCACGCGCCGAACAGCGCCTTGCGCGCCGCGACCACTTTCGCATCGGTGATCGGGAGATTGGCCGGTGGCTCCTCCAGCATCACCTTGCGGACGTCGGCGGGATCGACCGGCACCCACCCGAAGCCATCGAGAAACACTTCGGCGCGGCAGTGCTGCGCCTTGGTGACGTTGGCCGAGCCCGCGCCGAGGCTCTTGTAGCCGAACTGCGAGGGCAGCACGCGGAGGCCGTAGACGTCGCGCGCCGGAACGCCGGCGGCGCGGGCGAGTCCGACATAGAGCGCGTTGAGGTCGGCGCACTTGCCGCCGAGGTTGCCGCTCTTGAGCATCGAGGCGACATCGCCGATGCCGCAGCCGCGCGTCGACGCGGTGCGCACCGTGTTCTCCACCACCCATTCGTAGATCGCGCGTGCTTTCTCGATATCGGTCGTGTCCTTCGCCTCGGTGACGATCTTGTCCGAGGTCTGCTTGACGATGCCGTCGACCGGAATCAATTCGGTGCCCTGGAGGTTGAGCTTGCGCTCGGTGTCGCTGAGCGGCGCGGCCTTGCCCGGTTTGCCGAGATCGATGGCGCGGTCGCGCGTCGCGACGCGGCTGGTGACCTCGATCGCCGGCATGAACTCGTCGTCCTTCCAGATCACATGCAGCATTTCCGCGCCGTACTTCGGATCGCGCACGCGCTCCACTTTGGCGGCGTTGCCGGTCCATTTGGTTTCGCCCGGACGGCTCCATTCCGTCTCGCTCACCGACGGCAGCGGAATCCAGGCCTGCATCTTGCCGTCCGGCTTGGCGATCTCGAGCTTGGTGACAAGATCGATGCTGCGCCATGCGCCGGGCTTCGGTGCAAATACTGCCTGTGCCCAGGCCGCGCTTGGCAGCGTTGCGGCGAGCGATAGCGCGGTGGTGCCTTGAATGAATTCGCGTCGGTTCATCGTGTCGTCTCCTCACGTGGATTGTTGATTGTCTGGATGGTGATGGGCTCAGTGCGGCGGGCCGCTGCCGGATAGAGTGTCGCGATCGTTGCCAGCACGTCGGGGCGTGACCAGTCGAGGTCGCCTTCGACGAAAAGTCGCGGCGTCAGATCCGGCGCGAGCACGACGGTCGACGGCAACGCACTCACTTGCCAT
>JAFKKL010000278.1 GCA_017305595.1 Hyphomicrobiales bacterium
GTTCGAGTCGGGCGGCAACAAAGGCAATTACAATAGGAGCTGCTGCACAGGTATCTTCCAGCTCAACAATGCCAATGTCCAGAAATATGCCGGAACCGATCGGGCCGGCTATGGCTGCATGTCGCTGCAGGATCAGGTCGATGCTTGGGCCAAACTGACCAATGACGGCTACCATTCTCCCGCCGTGCGGCAACTCGCCTCGATGTCGACCTTCGACGGACAGAAGGTCGACGCCAGTTTTATCGCGGCGTGTATTCAGCTCGGCACCGGCAATTGTCAGAAGATGCTGAATTCCGGAACATGCTCCGGCTTCGCCGATATTAATGGCACCACGATCTGCCGCATGGCAAATAATGCGCGCGCGATGGCAGATCCAAACTGCCAGGATGGCGAAGCCGTCTGCGGCCCCTCTGGGCCTGGCGACTTCCCCACTTCGACCGGCATTGCTGCCAACCCGCCGACAGCCAGCAGCGCATCGATCGTCGTGTCTCCAACTGATGTCTAGAGTCGCGACCTATAAACGGGATGGGTGCCACCATTTTCATGAAGTGGTCACGCTCCGCCCTCCTCACCGTTCCGAGCATCAGAGTTTATGCCCAGTGTGCGTGGCCAGGACGCTCTCAGGAGACCCTCGTCTCAGTTCGTTTCAGCCGGATCGCGAATAATGAAGGCCGAGAAGGCGCTCAGCTGTTCTTCCGTCGCATTGCAAAGATCGCCGCCGCGATAGTGCGCATGGACGAGCGCCCAGAACACGACCTCATCGGAGCGGCCTGCGAACAAGGCCTTCTGCAGCGTTCGTCCGATAAGCGTCACAGCACGGGCATGGTCGTATCGTGTGAGCAGTTCTTGAGCGACGATTTTTGTGTCGGCAGTCCGAATCACCTGGCGTTCTCCTATTCTGTCTTCACGCGTGCGCCGCTAAGCCGCCGTCGGCAGCGGTAGGTGTGGAAGCACCGGATCACCGCACCCACGCGCCTGGCGGATCGTGGCGAGCGTTTCGCGATTGAAGGACATTCGCAGCGCGACCACCTCATCGCGGCCGATGCGCTTGGGAAAGCCCAGAGGTCGTACGAAAAACCGCAACTGCATGGCGATGACCATGAGACGCCAATCGATCGCGACCGTGACTGTATCGACCCGGTGTGCCATCCCCCATTCGACGACACCCTGCGCGAGCTCGAGAAAGGGCCCGTCCGCACGCGGCCGCATCTCGCGGCTGCCAGGGGCGACACAAAAGCGCGTCCACTCGAAGACGCGCGGACCGCGCGGCGGCCGGCGATGGCACAAATCGGTCAGGACGTCGCTGAGGAGATGCGGCCTGGTCGTCGGCAGAAGACGCTGATACCCGACGATGTCGTCGCCACGAAGGCAGATCTGGTGGATCGCGTGGATATCGTCGAAGCGATCGCGCTCGAGCCCGTCCGGCTGGCGGAGTTCAATCCAGCCCTTCTCCTCGACAAAGATGGAATGACGGAAACGGAAGACTCGATCCATCAGCGCGGCATGCCGACTGATGTCCGAGCCGGGAATGACCATGAGCATTGAAGACTCCTCGACTTGTGGGACAAGCCGAATTGGTCATGAACCGCATTTGAGCGGTATGGTTACAAAGCACCATTGCGCGACGGTGCGGCCACCGGTTGCCCAACCTTAGAAGCATTCTGATCACGATGGACAGCTCAGGTCGTTAAGTCAGAGCCTTATCGCAATTCAGACGATGGCCAGATCCAAATCGGTGAGGATCGTCGCGAGATCGTCGCGGCAATCGACCAGCCGCGGCGTCGCGACCGTCACAAGCTTCGGCAAAGCCCTGTCGAAGACGACGACGTTCGTTTCGCCGTTGAGCCG
Organism: Hyphomicrobiales bacterium; assembly: GCA_017305595.1. Classification (GTDB taxonomy): domain Bacteria; phylum Pseudomonadota; class Alphaproteobacteria; order Rhizobiales; family Xanthobacteraceae; genus 62-47. Next base: position 1,849 of record JAFKKL010000278.1, read on the forward strand.
TGAATCATACATGAGCCCGTCGGGTTTCGTGTCGTGCGCCCAAAGGGCCCGCGACCAGATGCGGGCAAGATCCTGCGCGCTGGCGCGAGCGACGTCGGTTGGAATTCCCATCCGAACGAGACCATCGCCGCGCAGATCAACCACCCGTAACGCAGCCTCGACCCGAACCTCGGCGCAGCTCCACGCCTCGATCTCCGCCCATTCGATCGGAAAGGTGTGGGTACGGGCGACACCTCGGTCGCGCAGAATCGCTTCGACGAAACAGACCTTGATGCTGCTGCCGAAGTAAATGACGCCGAAACGCTCGGGTGGGACCAACGTCGTCTCAGGGTCGCTGAACCGGCTAGGGCTGAGGCCATAGCCAAGTGGATTCGGGAAACGGCTCTGATAAAGCCGTCGCCACGTCGCATCACGTGCGACGTCGACAAGCGTCAGCGCACGTGATGCAAATCCAGCCGGCGGCAACGGCCTTGGCGGCGGCGACGTCAGGAGAAGCCGCCTCTGCCGATGGTCTCCGCAGTCGCCATCACGTCCGCGATGCGGCCGGCCCGGAGCGCCTCGAGCCCCGTGCGACCATCAAGCTCGCCATGCTCTTCGAGCAAAAAACGGTAGATCGTCCAAGGGCGATCTCCCAAGGCTTCAAAGAGCTGCGGCAAGCTCGGGATCAGGCCGCCCGATTCGCTGACCTGCCATTTTGGAAAACGCACGCCGCGCAGCATGTCGGTGCCATTCAGGATTTCAGCGACCCGTGCGGAGCCACGCTGACGGGCGGCCGCCAAGGCCGTGTCGAGAGCGTCCTCCTTATGAGCCGCAATCTCTTCGACGTCGATTCGCGGGACACCGGCCGAGGGGTCAACCAGCACAGTCATCCGCACGGATTTCCCGGTTCGCTCCGCGCGTTTCAAAGCGCTGGCAAAACCAGATAGCAGCCCGTGCTTTGCCTTGCGGCTGACGAACACTTTTCCGACATTCGAGCCAAGCGACGTCGTAAAGCCGACAGTCAATGTGCCGCTACGTGCCGACGCTTTACGGGGACTGCCGCTTTTCTTGTGGGTGACAGGCATGAACCACCTCCGCCCACCAATATGGTCACCTTCGTCATGTTCGTCAAGTTCGTCAGGGGTGACCAGCCCCGCCCGTCGGATCAGATGCTGCTTTTGGCGTCAATTTGCCCTCCAGCCAGCACAGCGTAAGCGACTTTCAGGCGGCAGCTTGATGCCATGGCCAGTCGGTACAAAGCCAAGCTCCTGGCACAAGTCGCGGAAGGCGATGCGGCAGCGTTCCTTCTCTGCCTCGGCCGTGTCGCAACAGCGGCTATGCTCATCCTCGGACATCTGCTCAGGGCGACAGATCGGACACGCGGCTTGGTGAACCGCCAATTCCCATGCAACGAGAGCGTCGAGATAGGCGCGGTGCGCGGCGATGGTCCGAGCCTCCAGCGACCCCTCTTGTGCCTCTGTAACGTTCGGCACGAAACTCTCCCCAAGGGGCTTGTGTCTGCGGTACGCCCCCGCAAACAATCCCTCTCTGACTCTTGGTGATCGGGGAGTTCGAAACCGTACGAGACGGCCCTGTGGCCTTTAGTTCGGAGAACCTGTTGCATACGCCACAGGCTCCCCGACCATAAGGTCAAGGAGTCGGTGCCGTAACGGCCGGCACCTAACCGCTCGTAGGGGTTTCGACGCCCCAGGGCAGCGCGTACTGCCCCGCACGACTCATAACCCCTTGCGGCGGCGTGTTCCAGATGGATTCGTTAAACACTCGGTCGAGAAAGCGGGGCAAACGCTTGAACCTCTGCGAGAATCAGGGCGCGCAACCAGTGCGCAACTCGCGTCAAGAAAGGCCCCGCGTGGGGGTCAGCAGGCCGCACCGTGATGCAACGCTTCCTCCCGCGGCCAGTATCACCTCGACGACTCCGGGACTGCGAAGACGGGCATGCAGCGCTTTGCGTAGGCTCGGGATAGTCGCGGTTTGTATGCGGCAGCCGCGCTTACGCGCGGGCGCGCTCTATCTTCGGCCTCGAAAGCCGGCCTCAGACCGAATCCGGGGTAAGCGGTTTCGGCCCGTGCGGGTCACGATCGGAGCTATGCGGGATTTTGGGTGACGAGGTTGATCAGGCGGCGTGGTGAGCCGGCATTTCAGTGACCTCGATTCCGTTTTTGAATTTGACGCCTTGAACGACCTTTGGCAACCGGTTCTCGCCGTTCAATCGGCGCCATGTTTTTGCGGCGGCATTGACGAGTTTGAACACCATGAGCTTGGCGGTCTTTGCCGATAGCGCGCCCTTTGTCCGCACGGTTCGATGACGCACTGTCGCGAATACGCTCTCGATCGGGTTTGACGTGCGCAGATGGTCCCAATGCTCGGCAGGGAAGTCGAAGAAGGCAAGCAGAGTTTCCCGGTCCTTCGTCAGGCAGACGACCGCCTTGTCGTACTTAGCGCCGTATTTTTCGGCGAATACGCCGATCGCGACCTCGGCTGCCGCGCGGGTCGGCGCACCGTAAATCTCACGAAGGTCTGCCTTCATGTTGACCTGGACCGAGAGCGCAACCTTGTTGAGCACGTTGGCCGTCTTGTGAACCCAACAGCGCTGGTGCCGGGTAGCGGGAAAGGCCTCCTCGATCGCCCTCCAGAAGCCGAGCGCACCGTCGCCGACCGCGAGGTCCGGCGCGATCTCGAGCCCACGCTGCTTGATGTCGATGAGCAGCTCACGCCAGCTCTGCGCGCTCTCGCGGACGCCAGTCTGAAAGCCGACAAGTTCCTTCTTGCCTTCAGGCGTTGCGCCGATCAGCACCAGCATGCATTCGGCGTTATCTTCCATCCGGGCCTGAAGGTAGACCCCGTCCGCCCACACGTACACGTATCGCCGTGCCGAGAGATCGCGCTTCTGCCAGGCGTCGTACTCCGCCTGCCACTCCGCCGTCAGCCGCGAGATCACGGCCGGCGACAGGTTCGGAGCGTCCTTGCCCACCAGGGCGGCGAGGGCCTCCTGGAAATCGCCGGTCGACACTCCGCGCAGGTAGAGAACCGGCAACAGCGCATCGAGGCTCTTCGTCCGCCGCGCCCATTTCGGCAGGATCGCCGAGGAAAATCGAATTTTCTCCTCCGCCTCCACGTCGCCCCGGTCGCGCACCTTGGCGCGACGGACTTCGACAGGTCCGACCCCGGTCTGGATCGCGCGATGCGGACCGTGGCCGTGACGCACGATGCGGTCACGACCATCCGCCAACTTTACGTCCTTCCACATCGCGACGAAGGCGTCGGCTTCGGCAATCAGTGCCTGAGCCAACATTCGGCGGGCACCTTCGCGGGCAAGTTCAGTCAGTGGATCGTCGATGGCGTCAGGCTGGCGGAAGGCAATGACAGTGCTATCTATCGACATGGCGTATCGCTCCTTTCGGGGAGGTTCTGGCAGGCTTGGACACCCGCCTCGATACGCCGCCTTCAATCAATCGTCGTCACCCAGATTCCGCCTTAGCTCTCACGATCGCTCTGCCAGAAGCAAGCAAGCAGAGCTTATGTCTATCCGGGCCGTCGCCATTGCCGGAGAAACGCACAAGTTACCCAATGGGTGCGCTTGTTTTGCCTTTCCTGCCAAAGGTAGCTGCAACAGTGATCGGCAGAGCGGCAATACTCCCACCGAAAGAAACGAGAACGGCAACCTCCCGTCATGTTGCTCGGCGTCGGGACAGCTGGCGGCCGACGAAGAGTTGTCGACACTGCGAAGACATCAGCAAGGCACACTTGGTTGCGCGTGAGTGAGACGACGAGAACCGGGGGCCGGGACCGCGACATTCGATTTGGCATGCGTCCGGGGAAGGACCACCCCGCTCTCAAATGGGCTTTCCTTGGTCCGGCCACGGCCTTCCACGATCAACCCGCGAGGGGTTCGCTACGCAAGCGTGCGACCTCTCCGGCTTCGCCTGCGAGGTGACCGCGGCCGTGCCCGGACACGTCGGCGCCTGTCGAGCGGGGATGGTCCCCGCCCAAAGACGGGAGCCTCACCATGTCGCACAATCTCACCCTCGCACAGAATCACGCCTTCGATCTTGCTCGCACGCTGATGGTGCCGGTTGTCCTCTTTCACGTCGATGACGAATTCGGCGTTTATCTGAACAGTCAAGCTGTCTCACTGGCATTTCGCTGAGCTCGCCGGCTCCCGGAACAGCGTCTCGATCAGCGGACATTCCCGCCGATTGCCTTCTGTGCATTGGGCCACCACGTCCTTCAGCACTCGCTCCATGCGTT
>JAFKKL010000279.1 GCA_017305595.1 Hyphomicrobiales bacterium
TGGTCACCCCCTACTACGATTCCATGCTGGCGAAACTGATCGCCTTCGCACCGTCTCGCGATGAGGCGCTAGACAAGCTCCGTGGAGCGGTGGACGCAACCTCGATCTTCGGGGTTACCACCAATCAAGCGTTTCTCAGTAATCTGCTCGACTGGCCCGAGACGCGCAAGGCGACGTTCCACACCCGATCGATCGACGAAAGCATCGGCCCACTCACCGCGGCCCCCTCAGAGTCCGATCGCGAGGCGCTCGCACTCGGCGCGTGCTTTTGGATGATGCGCCAGCGCAAAACCGCTGCGCGCGATCCATGGCAATCGCGCGATCTCACCGGCTGGCACATGGCAACAGGCGACGCCGGGCTATCGCCAATTCCGGAATTACACCTGACGACGGCAGGCCATAGCGCCACCATCCGCTTCGCACCGGTGCAGGCTGACGGGGCGATGACCATCGGTGTTAACGACGACGACGTGACGGTGCGGTTGGACCCGATCGGCGACGACCGCTTCACCGCCGTGGTTGGCTCGCGCCGCGAGGTCGTCCGCATCCATCAGAAGCAGAGCACCGTCTTCGTCCATGACGGGCGCGGCGTTCACGCCATGCAGGCGCTGCCCTATCTCAGCTACATCAGCGCGGCAGCGGAAACGAGCGGCGATCTGCGCGCGCCGATGACAGGCATGATCCTCAAGGTCAATGTCGCGGTCGGCGACAAGGTGAAGACCGGCGACGTCGCAGCCGTGCTCGAATCGATGAAGATGGAATTGCGGATTGCGAGCGAGATCGACGGCGTCGTGACCGCGGTGAACTGCCGCGCCGGCGAAACCGTCGAACGCAACGCCGTCGTCGTGGTGGTCGAACCGGAGCCCTCATCGTAGTCGCGCCAGTCAACGACGGGAAACAAACAGGGAGAACGCCATGCGATTGGGCAGCGTCAATTACGAGACCTGGGGCAAGATTGCGATCCTGACCCTCGACGAGCCCACCAAGCTCAATGCGCTGACCAGTGGCATTCGCGAAGGCATTCTTGCCGGCCTCGCTCGTGCCGATGCTGACGAGAACATTCGCGTCGCTGTCATCACCGGCAGCGGCGACAAGGCGTTCTGCGCCGGCGCTGACATCTCGGGCTTCGAACTGGAAGCCGAAAAGGGCCGCAAATTCCTTGCCGCCGCGCTCGACGTGCTTGCCGCGCCGGAACGCTGCGGAAAACCGGTCATCTCCGCCGTCAATGGCCTCGCCTATGGTGGCGGCTTCGAACTCGCCATGGCATCGGATTTCATCATCGCGTCCGACCGCGCCAAGTTCGCCGTGCCGGAAATTCAGCTCGGCCTGCTGCCGGGGTTCGCCATCGTTCGCCTGCACGAGATCGTCGGCCGGGCGAAAGCGAAAGAACTCAGCATTCTGGGCGATCCCATCAGCGCGGCGGAAGCTGAGCGTATCGGGCTGGTGCTGCGCGTCGTCCCTCACGACACGCTGATGGCCGAAGCGCTGGCCTTCGCCGAACGGATTGCCGCCAAGCCTCGGCTTGCAGTGGCGATGGCGAAGTCGTTCTACAACCGCGGCCTCGGCGGCGATGAAATGCGTCACGCCGTCGATGGCTTCCCGCTACTGATGATGCATGAGGACGCACGCGAAGGCGTCAGCGCCTTCCTCGAAAAGCGCAAGCCGAAATTCAAGGACTAGATAAGCTCATGCAGCGACGAACCTTCACCGGCGCACACGGTCAGACGATAGCCGCCGAAGCTGTCGGCGAAGGCCCACCGGTATTGCTCGCGCATGGCGGCGGACAGACCCGCGCCGCGTGGTCGAAGGTATCGCGCACGCTTGCGAAAGCGGGGTATCAAGCCATCGCCATCGACATGCGTGGTCATGGCGAAAGCGAGTGGTCGCCGTCCGGCGCTTACCACTTTTCCGACTATGCCGCGGACCTGGTCGCGATCGCCGATACATTGCAAGGCAAACCTTCGCTGGTGGGCGCTTCACTCGGCGGGCTCGCCGGGCTGTTGGCCGAAGGCGAGTTGCGGCCCGGCATCTTCACCTCGCTCACGCTGGTCGACGTGACGCCGCAACTCGAGCCGGAAGGCGTGGCCCATATTCTCGGCTTTATGGCGGCACACATTGATGAAGGCTTCGCCACGGCCGACGAAGCCGCCGCCGCGATCGGCGCCTATTTGCCGCATCGCAAGCAACGCGGACCGTCGGAGACCCTGGAACGCTATCTGCGCAAGTGCGACGACGGGCGGCTGCGCTGGCATTGGGACCCGCAGTTCATCACGGCAGCGAGTCAGTCCTCCCCGGAGGATTCGGAAGCACGCTTTGCCGCCGCCGCGCGCCGGCTGCGCCTTCCCGTTCACTTGATTCGGGGCGCCTCCAGCAACCTGGTGACGTCCGAGGCCGCGCAGCAGTTTCTCCAGTTCGCGCCGCACGCCACCTATACCGATATCGCCGGTGCCGGGCATATGGTGGTCGGCGACCGCAATGATGCTTTCACCGACGCGATCGTCCGATTTCTAAGCCAGCAAGCGCCGCACTCGCACGCGCATTCATGATGTTTGTGAGCTTCGGACCATTTCAGCGTCCGCACACAATATCGCGCTTGCGTCAAAATCTTACGCTGGTTAGCTTAACCATCAAAGCCTTCAAAGAAAGGCTGTCACCTTCTCATGTGCGCCGCCCGCGCGGAGCCTAATTGTAGATGACGGACGGAGACGACAAGTTGAGGGGCGCTCAGGGAAGTGCCGGTCCTGTGCTGGAATGCAGGTCCGTCGAACGTCGGTTCGGCGGCATCATTGCGTTGAACGGGATCGACCTTCAAATCAATCGCGGCGAGATATTCGGCCTCGTTGGGCCGAACGGGTGCGGCAAAACGACCCTCACCAATGCCATCACCGGATTCTATCCGCCGCAGCGCGGCAACATCCTGCTCAACGGCAACGACATCACCGGTCTGGCGCCGCACAAGGTCGCGCGCCTGGGTGTTGCGCGCACGTTCCAGAATCTCGCGCTGTTCAACGGCATGAGCGTGCTCGACAACATCCTGCTCGGCCGCCACGTCCACATGCACGCCAGCGTGCTGCGCACCGCCGGCTATTGGTGGCTGGCGCGCGGCGATGAAACGGCTAATCGCGCGGCAGTTGAAGAAGTCATCGACTTTCTACAACTGGAAAGCGTGCGCGACGAACTAGTGGACGGCATCCCCATCGGCCTGAAGAAGCGCGTCGAACTTGCGCGCGCGCTCGCCGCCGAACCGAGTCTCTTGATCCTCGACGAGCCGATGGCCGGCATGAATCAGGAGGAAAAGGAATACATGGCGCGCTTCATCCTCGATGCGCGGGACGAGCGAAATGTCACGGTGCTGCTGATCGAGCATCACATGGACGTCATCACCGGCATCTGCGACCGCATGCTGGCGCTGAACTACGGCGCGATGATCGGCTCCGGCATCCCGGCGGAGGTCGTCGCCGATCCCCGCGTGGTGGAAGCCTATATCGGAGGCGCGCATGCAGCCCACTGAAGGCGCCTCCACGAAAGCAGCCACAACTTGGGATTTCGGCGCCGACACAACCTTGAGCCGCCTGCTCGCCAAGAACGCCGAGGTGTTTCCCGGCGACATCGCGATGCGCGAGAA
>JAFKKL010000037.1 GCA_017305595.1 Hyphomicrobiales bacterium
GTGAGGGGTCGTGGCTTGGTGAAGGCTACCCCTCACCCACCTTCGCTTCGCTCAGGCACCCTCTCCCGCAAGGGGAGAGGGAAGAAGGAGCGTCTACACCGGAATCCGCACCGTGGCGCGGAGGCCTCCCATGGGGCTGTCGCCGAGGGTGACATCGCCGCCGTGCGAGCGCGCGATATCGCGGGTGATGGCAAGACCGAGGCCACTGCCGCCCTGGTCCTGATTGCGGGCATCATCGAGCCGCAGAAACGGCTTGAACACCTCTTCCCGCATGTTCAGTGGAATGCCGGGGCCGTCGTCATCCACGGTAATGGTCAGCCAGCGATGATCGCGATGCCCAGAGATGGCGATGGTCTTCGCATAGCGCGACGCATTCGACACCAGATTGCCGAGGCAGCGCTTGAACGCGGCCTGCTTCACCGTCACCACCGGCAATCCCTGGAACGCCACCGTTGTGGATTGGCCGTCGCGCTCGGCGTCGCTACGCAACTCCTCGAGCGTAGCGGAAATGTCGGTGGGCTGCGCGCGTTCGTCGCCGTCGCCGCGCGCGAAGGCGAGATAGGCTTCCAGCATGCCGGACATCTCGTCAACGTCCTTGCGCATCCCCTCCAATTCAGGATTGTCGCCGATCAATTCGAGTTCGAGCTTGAAGCGGGTCAGGATGGTGCGCAGATCGTGGCTGACGCCGGCCAGCATCGCGGTGCGCTGCTCCATCGCGCGCTCGATGCGGGTTTTCATTTCGATGAAGGCGTGCGCCGCGCGCCGCACCTCGAGCGCGCCGCGCGGGCGGAAGTTCGGCGCCTCGCGGCCCTTGCCGAAACTCTCGGCGGCATCCGCCAGCCGTACAATGGGCCGGATCTGATTGCGCAGGAATAGCACCGCGACGATCAACAACACCGACGAGGTCGAGAACATCCAGAGGAAGAAGATTTCCGAGTTCGATGCATAAGCGGCGCTACGCTGCGCGAACACTCGCATCACCGAATCGTCGAGCTGGATGCGTATCTCTACCAGCGAGGAACGCCCGACGGTGTCGATCCAGAACGGCCGCGAAATCTGCCGGCCGATCTGCGCCGACAGCGATTGATCGAGCAGTGAGAAGAACGGTTTCGGTCCGGGCTGCGGCATGTCGCCGGGCGGCAGGAAATCGACCACAAGCCCGAGCCGTTGCTGCGCGACGCGACGCAACAGCGTGTGGTCCTTGTCCTGCGGATAGCCTTTGTAGATGTCGATCAGCGCGGCGATGTCCTGCACCACCGTCGCCGACAGCCGCCGCGTCACCGTATTCCAGTGCCGCTCCATGAACACGAAGGCGACGACCGATTGCAGCACGACCATCGGCACGATCATGATCAACAGCGCACGGGCATAGAGGCCCTTCGGCATCCAGCTCTTGAAGGAGTTGCCGAGCCGCGCATTGAAGGTCGAGGCGCGCTGCGCGGCGCTGCGGATCAGCGTCAGGCCGGCATCGAATGTGCTCATCGGGCGAAGCTCACGACAAGACTCACGGCGAGGCGACCAGACGATAGCCGACGCCGCGCACCGCTTGCAGGAACAGCGGATTGGCCGGATCACGCTCGATCTTGCGCCGCAGCCGGTTGATCTGCACATCCACCGCGCGCTCGTTGACGTTGCCGCCGGAGCCGGTGAGATCGCCGCGCGGCACGGTTTCGCCCGGAATCGCGGCGAGGATCCGCAGCATTTCGCGCTCGCGGTCGGTCAGGTGGATGACGGTCTCGCCTTCGCGCAGTTCGCCGCGATCGAGATAATAGACGAACGGCCCGAACCGCACCGATTCCACTTTCGCCACCGGCGCGGGCGTGGCGCGCTTGAGGATGTTGCCGATCCGCAGCAGCAGTTCGCGCGGCTCGAACGGTTTGGCGACATAGTCGTCGGCGCCGAGTTGCAAGCCCTCGATGCGGCTTTCGGCCTCGTGGCGCGCGGTGAGCATCACGATCGGCACGGTAGACGTGGTGCGAATGAAGCGCGCTAGTTCGAAACCGGTCTCGCCCGGCATCATCACATCGAGGATCAGCAGATCGAAATGCAGGCCCTGCAATTTGGCGCGCGCGTCAGCTGCGCTCATCGCCGTGGTGACGCGATAGCCTTCGCCGGCGAGAAAGCGCGACAACAGATCGCGGATACGGCGGTCGTCATCGACAAGCAACAGATGCGGCGCATCGTCGGCGGGTTGGATCGGCGGTCTTGCCATGGTTGAAACCGTTGTCATTGGTCCCGCGTCTCGGGATGATGATGATCCAGCAGGCTCTCAAGCACCTTGTCCGATTCCTCCCGATCGATCATGCCGCGCAGAAACTGACTGACGGCGGCGGCGTCCGACGCACTCAGGCCGCGCATTGCCCGCGTGATGCGGTCGGTCTGCAATCCGGCCAGCCTGGCAATCAGTGTCTCGCCCTTGGCGGTGGCAAACAACAGACGCTGCCGCCGATCCTGATCGCCAGCCCGCTGCACGATATACCCTTCCTCCAGCAATTGCTTGAGGACGCGGCCCAGCGATTGTTTGGTAATCCGAAGTACCCCGAGAAGATCGGCGACAGTGAGGCCGGGATAACGATGCACGAAGTGCACGACCCTGTGATGGGCGCGGCCGAAACCGAACGCTTCCAGTACGTGATCGGCGTCGCCGACAAAATCGCGATAGGCAAAGAACAACAGTTCGATGATGTCCCAGCGCAGCGGCGGCCCCCCGCCCGCCGGCGCGGCATTGTCGTCCCGCCCGGCATCCCCAGCTGCGGCGGTCGCGTCGGCCTTCGCAAAATTTATGTCAGGCATGTTGACGTATCTTGGTCTCAATGTTACAAAAAGGACAATGGCGACGAAATATTAGATCGTTTTCGCCCCATTCCTGGTTCTAAGTTTGCGCGGCCCATCTGTTTTCCCGCCAACGCCAGGGTCGAAATTTCTGCACCACCCGATTGTCGGCCGACGGCCCGACAAACATACTGGAGTTCGCCTGTTCCGCAAAAGTTGAAAGCCGCATTGCGGATGGAATGGGCGTAAAGTTGACGACAATCCGACCAGGCGCCTTGGCGCACGTCGCTAGATCCGGGAGATGATCCATGGGAGTTTCGTTCGATAAAGCCGATGGCTCACTCTGGTTGAAGTTCGACGTCCAGCCGAAGGCCGATCCTACATCCGATGCCGACCGCGCCGCCAAGCTCAAGGACCCGGGCTTCGGCCGGGTGTTCACCGACCACATGGCGATCGTCCGCTACAGCGCCGACGAAGGCTGGCACAGCGCGCGCGTCGAATCCCGCGCCAACTTCCCGCTCGACCCGGCGACCGCCGTGCTGCACTACGCACAGGAAATCTTCGAGGGGCTGAAGGCCTATCGGCGCGACGACGGCGGCATCAACCTGTTCCGCCCCGACGCCAACGCCAAGCGCTTCCGTAACTCGGCCGACCGCATGGCGATGGCGCCGGTACCGGAGACAGTGTTCATCGAGGCGGTCGAACAACTCGTCCACATCGACCACAAATGGATTCCGGGCGGCGAAGGCAGCCTCTACATCCGCCCCTTCATGATCGCCAACGAGGTGTTCCTCGGCGTCAAGCCGTCGTCGGAATACATCTTCGCGGTGATCGCCTCGCCGGTCGGCTCCTACTTCAAGGGCGGCCCCGCGCCGGTCTCGATCTGGGTCTCGGAGACCTACACGCGTGCGGCCGTTGGCGGCACCGGCGCCGTCAAGTGCGGCGGCAACTACGCTGCGAGCCTGCGGGCGCAGGCCGAAGCCATCGATCGCGGTTGCGATCAGGTGGTGTTCCTCGACGCGGTCGAGCATCGCTACATCGAGGAACTGGGCGGCATGAACGTGTTCTTCGTGTTCAACGACGGCTCGCTGCTGACGCCGCCGCTCGGCACCATCCTGCCCGGCATTACCCGCGATTCGATCATCGCGCTGGCAAAGGAAGCCGGCACGCCGGTGCGCGAGGAAGCCTATTCGATCGACCAGTGGCGCGCCGACGCCGCCAGCGGCAAGCTGAAGGAAGCCTTCGCCTGCGGCACCGCGGCGGTGATCTCGCCGATCGGCAAGGTATGTTCGACGAAGGGCGACTTCACCATCAACGGCGGCGCCGCCGGCGAGATGGCGATGGGGTTGCGCAAGAAGCTGGTCGACATCCAGTACGGCCGCGCCGCCGACACGCATAACTGGATCAAGAAGGTCCTGTAGTTGGGAGCGGAGCTACTCCGCTCTTGCCATAACCAACGCTCGCATCGTTTCAATCAGCGCGGGACCGCCCTGTCCCGCGAAGGAATAGGTGCGCGCCGTCGCTGGATCATTCTCGTCAACGCGAACCGGAGCCATCACATGGGCGTTTCATTCGACAACATCGACGGCGTGATCTGGTACGACGGCAAGCTGGTGCCGTGGCGCGACGCGAACGTCCACATCCTCACCCACGGACTGCACTATGCAAGCTGCGTGTTTGAGGGCGAGCGCGCCTATGGCGGCGAGGTGTTCCGCAGCACCGCGCATTCTGAACGCCTGAAAAACTCTGCGCGGATTCTCGATTTCGAGATTCCCTATTCGGTCGACGAGATCGATGCTGCGAAGAAGCTCGTGCTCGACAGCAACAAGCTGACCGACGCTTATCTGCGCCCGATCGCCTGGCGCGGTTCGGAGATGATGGGCGTGTCGGCGCCGTCGAACACCATCCACCTCGCCATCGCCTGCTGGACCTGGCCGAGCTATTTCGATCCGGCCGAGCGGCTGAAAGGCATCCGCGTCGCGCTGGCGGAATATCGCCGGCCCGATCCGCGCACCATTCCGGCGCTGGCGAAGGCGTCCGGCCTCTACATGATCTGCACCATCTCCAAGCACAGAGCAGAGCGCCAAGGCTATGCCGATGCGATGATGCTGGACTGGGAAGGCCGCGTCGCCGAATGCACCGGGGCCAATATCTTCTTCGTCAAGAACGGCCAGTTGCATACGCCGATCGCCGACTGTTTCCTCGCCGGCATCACCCGCGCCACCGTGATCGATCTCGCCAAGCGGCGCGGCATCGACGTGATCGAGCGCCGCATCATGCCGGAGGAGTTGTCGGGCTTTAGCGAATGCTTCCTGACCGGCTCGGCCGCCGAGGTGACGCCGGTGGCGGAGATCGCGCACTGGCGCTTCACGCCCGGCGCCCTCACCGCGCAACTGATGCAGGACTACGCCGCCGAAGTGCAGCCGAAGCAAGCGGCGGCGTAAGATGCATCAACCCGTCGGCACCAGCCCCAACCGGTCGCGCCGCATCCAGCGCCGGATCATCAGGACAGCGACGACGGCAAGCCCCGACGCCAAGCCGACCCAGATGCCGACGCCGCCGTAGCCGAACTTGAACGCGAACAGCAGGCTCAGCGGCATACCGCAGCCCCAGTAACCGAACGCCGCATAGAGCATCGGCACGCGGGTATCCTGCAAGCCGCGCAGCATGCCGGCGCCGACCACCTGGGCGCCGTCGGCGAGTTGGAAGATCGCCGCCCACAGCAGGAACAGCGCGGCCATCTCGGCGACCGGTGCGTTGGCCGGATCGGTGACATCGATGAACGCGCCGATCAGCACTTTCGGAAATGCCATCAGCACAACGCTCATCGTCGCCATGAACACCATAGCCATCGCAAACGCAGTCCAACCGGCGCGGGTGATATCATCGCGAAGGCCGGCACCGTGCGCCAGTCCAACGCGTACCGTCGCCGCCTGCCCCAGCCCCAGCGGCACCATGAAGGACGCCGCCGCGATCTGAATCGCGATGGAGTGCGCGGCAATCGCCGCCGTGCCGAACTGCCCCATAACGAACACCGCCGCGTTGAACAGCGTGATTTCGAGCGCCATGGTCGCGCCGATCGGCAGGCCGAGTCGCCATAGCGTGAGGAAGCGCGGCCAATCCGGCCGCCACCAGCGCCCGAACAGATGGAAGCGCCGGAACTGGCGATCCGCCAACACCACGACGACAAGGCCGAGGAACATGAAAGTGTTCGACAGCATGGTCGCAAGCCCGGAGCCGCGCAACCCGAGCGCCGGCAGACCGAGATGTCCGAACACCAGCGCCCAATTGGCGACGATGTTGAACAGGATCGCCGCCACCGTCACCACCATCGCCCAGATCGGTCGCTCCAGCGCGGTGACGAACGAGCGCAAGGTGATGAAGCCGAGCGCAGGCAGAAAGCCCCATTGCAGTTCGTGCATGAAGAGATGCGCATCCGCCGCGAGTTGCGGCTCCTGCCCGAGCGCCAGCAACACCTTGTCGGTGTGCCACAGCAGAGCCCACGCCGGGATCGCAACGATGACGGCGGACCACATCCCCTGGCGGAAAGTGCGACGCACATCGCGCACGACGCGATGACCGCGGCCGATCGCTTCCGCCATCATCGGCGAGGTCGCGGTGACGAGGCCGATAGCAAAAATCAAGAGGCCGAAATACAGATTGACGCCGAGGGTCGCGGCAGCAAGTGACGACGGACCGAGACGGCCGACGACGATCACGTCGGTCGTGGTCAGCGCGATCTGCGCGAGATTGGTGAGCACCATCGGCCAGCCAAGCGCCAGCGTCGCCCGGAATTCTCCGAGCCAGGCGTCGCGCGTGAACGCGTTCTGGCGGGCAACGAAAAGCATGGCGATACGATCATCAAGGCGGCAGCGTGGTTGATATGACAGTGCGAAGACAGAACGCGAAAGACAACGAAACCTCCGGCGGCATCGCCGGAGGTTTGCATCTGTCATTCGCTGGATGGACTTTATTTAGGCGCTTTCCGGCGATTTGGCCAGAGCCCGCCACGCAGGGCGGCCATGCCTGCGGCAAAGTGAGGCCAATGATCACATGCGCAACGTCCAAAACGTAATTGCCAAGGGAGTGCAGCCGTCACCCTGAGGTGTTGTCGCGCAGCGGCAGCCTCGAAGGGCGACGGCGGGCGTGTCATCCTTCGAGGCTCGCTTCGCTCGCTCCTCAGGATGACGCGGCAAACTTTCAAGCAAGCGTCGCAAGCGTTGCGGCGTCGATCCAGAACACTTCGCCTTCGGAATCCTCGGTGTCGAGCCAGAGCATCGGCAGTTCGGGATAGGCGGCTTCCAGCGCCTCGCGACAGCGGCCAATCTCGCACAGCAGGCCGCCATGCGGCGTCAGATGCCACGCGGCTTCACGCAGGATGCGATGCACGACGTCGAGCCCATCGTCACCGCCGTCGAACGCCAGCTTCGGCTCATGGCGGCATTCGCGCGGCAGATCCGCCATGCCCTGCGCATCGACATAGGGCGGATTGCTGATGATGAGGTCGTAGCGCGCATCGCCCAGCGGCGCGAACAGGTCGCCGTTGTGGAGCGCGATGCGATCCGTCAACCCATAGTCGGCGACATTCTTCGCCGCCACTTTCAGCGCGTCCTTCGACAGGTCGACGGCATCGATCCGCGCATTGGGGAAATGCCGGCTCGCCAGGATCGCGAGACAACCCGAACCGGTGCAGAGGTCGAGCACGCTTTCCACCGCACCGAGATCGTCGATCAAGGCGCCGCCGTCCATCTCGTCCGCCCCGGAGAAATGCGAGTCCAGCAATTCACCGATAAAGGAGCGCGGCACGATGACCCGCTCGTCGACATAGAACGGCAAGCCGCGCATGTAGATCTTGTTGACGAGATACGCGGTCGGCTTGCGGGTCGTGACCCGCGCCTCGATCAGATCGAGCAGCTTCGCGCTCTCGGCAGCGGTGACGCGCGCCGTCGCGAACATCTCAAGCTGATCGGGATGCAGATGCAACGCCTCGCAGACGAGAAACGCCGCATCCGCCACCGGATCGGTGGTGCCGTGCGCAAATGCAACATCAGCCTCAATGAAACGGCTCACCGCGTAGCGCACGAAATCCAGCAATGTCAGCAATTCGCCGCGCGCGGGCCGGACGATCTTCGCGGCCTTCGCCCCAGGGGCCGGCGCAGCTTTCTTCGCCGTGGCACGCGTTTCTTTGGGGCGTGCTTGTTTGGAGGATGCTTTCTTCGCCATCAGGATTTGGTCCAGCGCGCCGCGGCCGCGTCGTCATGCGCGGCGGCGTCGACCCAGTTGGTGTCGCCGGCGGCGCGATCCTCGCGCTTCCAGAACGGCGCGCGCGTCTTCAGGTAGTCCATCAAAAACTCCGCCGCCTCGAATGCCGCCTGCCGGTGCGACGACGCGGTGACCACCAGCACGATGTTCTCGCCCGGTACGATGCGGCCATAGCGGTGGATCACGGTGACGCCGAGCAGCGGCCAGCGCCCCAGTGCCTCCTCGACATGACGGCCGATCTCGGCCTCGGCCATGCCGGGATAGTGTTCGAGCGTCAGCGCGTCGATGGCATCGCCATCCACGCCGCCGCGACAGACGCCGCTGAACGACACCACCGCGCCGACATCGGTGCGGCCGGCCGACATCGCGGCAACCTCGCGCGCGGTGTCGAAGTCGGCCTCTTGCAGGCGAATGGTGACAGGAGTGGTCATATCACGCGATCACAACGCCAGATGTTAGCCGCCGGTCATCGGCGGGAAAAATGCGATCTCGCGCGCGCCGGCGATGGCCGTTTCCGGCGGCACGTGCGCGTGATCGATCGCGGCGCGGATCACGCGCGGCGTCTCGAAGGCATGGGCGTAGGTTTCGCCGCGTCCGGCCAGCCAGTTGATCAGCTCGCCCACCGTGCGCACCTCGGCCGGCGGCTCGACGGTTTCTTCCGCCTTGCCGATGCGTTCGCGCACCCATGCGAAATAGACCACCTTCATGAATCGGCCTCGATGAGGTGATGGATGCCGGCGCGGAAATAATCCCAGCCGGTATAAATCGTCAGGATCGCCGACAGCCAGAGCAGCAGCAGGCCAAGCTGGGTCACGAACGGAAACACCCGGTCGCCCGCCTCACCCGCCAGCAGGAAGCCGATCGCCACCAGTTGCGCGGTGGTTTTCCACTTGGCGAGCTTGGTCACCGGCACGCTGACGCGGAGCGCCGCGAGATATTCACGCAGGCCCGACACCAGGATTTCGCGGCAGAGGATCACGATGGCGGCCCACAAGGTCCAGCCATGGATGATGCCGTCCGCCGCCAGCATCAGGAGGCAGGAGGCGACCAGAAGTTTGTCGGCGATCGGGTCAAGCATCCGACCGAGCGCCGATTGCTGATCCCAGATGCGGGCGTAGTAACCATCGAGAAAATCGGTGATCGCAGCCGCAATGAACACCGCCAGCGCCACCCAGCGCAGCCACAGCGGCCCCTCCAGGATCGACTGCGCGTAGACACAACCGACCACCACCGGAATCGCCGCGATCCGGGCAAAAGTCAGGATATTCGGGAGTGATAACCCGTTCCGCGCAGAGCCTCTGGTGGTCGTAGTGTCCATCCGTTCTACCAATACCGCCGTTGCGCGAAGGTCAACTATCCCAATGTGAAATTCGCGCGCCCATCGTCACGTCAGCCCGGTTGCGCGTGGAAAAACTCAAAAATCCGGCGGGCGCTCTCGGCGCTGATCCCCGGCACCTTGCCGAGGTCGGCGAGTGAGGCCCGCTCGATTTCCTTGAGCGTCCCGAAGTGATGCAGCAGCGCCCGCTTCCGCGACGGGCCGATGCCGGCAATCTCCTGCAATCCCGCCTCCCGGAGGTCCTTCTTGCGCAATTTGCGGTGCGAACCGATCACGAAACGATGCGCCTCATCGCGCAGCCGCTGGATGAAATAGAGAACCGGGTCGCGCGGTTCCAGTTTCAGCGGCTCACGGCCGGCCATGAACATGGTTTCGCGGCCGGCATCGCGATCCGGCCCCTTCGCCACCGCCATCAATGAGACCTGCGTCAGCCCCAGTTCATCAAACACCGCCTGCGCGGCGTTGAGCTGGCCGCGTCCGCCGTCGATGATCACCAGATCGGGCCACTGCTGCGGCGTGTCGTCGCTGGCCTCGGTCGGTTTTTCCGGGTCCGGCCCCTGCGTCAGCAGTCGCTTGAAGCGGCGCTCCAGCACCTCGCGCATCATGGCGTAGTCGTCGCCCGGCGTCAGGCCCTCGGAGCGGATGTTGAACTTGCGATACTGGTTTTTCAGAAAACCGTCCGCCCCGGCGACGATCATGGCGCCGACCGCGTTGGTGCCCTGGATGTGGCTGTTGTCGTAGACCTCGACGCGGCTCGGCACCTTCGGCAGCGAGAGGATGGTTGCGAGCCCCTGCAACAGCCGCGCCTGCGTCGCGGTGTCGGCGAGCTTGCGGCCCAATGCCTCGCGCGCGTTGGTCAGCGCATGGGCGACGAGGTCTTTCTTTTCGCCCCGCTGCGGCGTCGTCACCTCGACCTTGAAGCCGGCCTTGACGGCGAGCGCGCTCGCCAGCAACTCGCGTTCCTCGATGGTGTGCGAGAGCAGCACCAGTTTGGGCGGCGGCTTGTCGTCGTAGAACTGCGCGAGGAACGAGCCCAGCACCTCTTCGCAAGTGAATGACTTCTCGGCGCGCGGGAAATAGGCCCGGTTGCCCCAGTTCTGCCCGGTGCGGAAGAAGAACACCTCGATGCAGAAGTAGCCGCCTTCCTGATGCACGGCGAACACGTCGGCTTCCTCGACGGTGCGCGGATTGATGCCCTGCGTCGACTGGATCGCCGAGAGCGCCGCGAGACGATCGCGATAGATCGCCGCGCGCTCGAAGGCGAGATCGTCCGACGCCTTCTCCATCTCGCGCGCGAGGTCTTCCTTCACCGCGCGCGAGCGACCGGAGAGGAAGTCGGTGGCCTCACGCACCAGCGCGGTGTAACCGGGGAAATCGATCTCGCCGGTGCACGGCGCGGCGCAGCGGCGGATTTGATAGAGCAGGCACGGCCGCGTCCGGCTTTCGAAAAACGAGTCCGTGCACGAACGCACCAGAAACGCGCGCTGCAAGGCGGTGATGGTGCGGTTGACCGCGCCGACCGAGGCGAACGGCCCGAAATACCGTCCCGGCCGCGACTGCGCGCCGCGATGTTTCATCATCTGCGGCGCCCAGTGATCGCCGGTGATCAGGATATAGGGGAACGACTTGTCGTCGCGCAGCAGCACGTTGAAGCGCGGCCGCAACTGCTTGATGAGGTTGGCCTCGAGCAGCAGCGCCTCGGTCTCGGTCGCGGTGGAAACGATCTCCACCATCACCGTCGCCGCGATCATGCGCGCAATGCGGGCGACGTGACCGGTCGGCCGGGCATAGGAAGATAGCCGCTTGCGGACGTTCTTGGCCTTGCCGACGTAGAGGACGTCGTTGGCCGCATTCAGCATCCGGTAGACGCCGGGTGAGGTCGGGGCGAGGCGCACCGCGCGCTCGATCGCCGCCCGCCCCACCGCGAACGGCCCTTCCTGCACCCCCTCGGAGCCTTCGTCGATGGTTTCCGGAAGCTGCTCCTCGTCATCCTCCCCGTTGCCACCGGCGCTCGCGGGATCGACGTCCTGCGTCGCCGGGTCGAGGCCGGTCGCGACCGGCGCATCGTCCGGAGGGGTTCCCGGCTGTGCTTGCCCGTCGCGGAGTTTCGGAGTGTTGGAGGAATCGGTCGCCATGGGCCCAAACTAAGCGCTGCGCCCTCAACTCGCCAGCCGCGCGGACATCTGCCCCGGTAACACTCCGTTAACGACGATCCGCCGCGCAAGGCCGGCGTTAAGAACCGATTAAGACCGGACTCTCGATAAATCTTAGCGAATTTGTTGCGAGTTCCGTAACCGTAACGGGCGCGTTCGCCGGCCACAATCAGGCCGCAGACGCGAACCGGACGGCTGCGGCGAGAGTACTGAGGAGCGTTCGATGATCAGGGCTATGGGGGCCGCCGCCGCAATTATGGTCGCAACTTGCGCGATGACCGTGTCCGCGCAAGCCGCTGACTGGTCCTACGGCGCGCGCGGCCCCTACACCGTCAACCAGCCGCTCAATGCCTATAGCTGGGCCGGCCCCTATCTCGGCGGCAACCTCGGCTACAACTGGGGCACGGTGTCGAACAACCCGACACGCCCCTCGGGATTCATGGGCGGTGTGCAGATCGGTTACAACGTGCAATCCGGCCCGCTGGTGATCGGCCTCGAGGGCGATCTGCAACTCAACGGCGCGGAAAACCGCTTCGCCGGCTGGAAGTTCGAGAACCCGTGGTTCGGCACCGTGCGCGGCCGCATCGGCTACGCCATGAACAACATCCTGCTCTACGGCACCGGCGGCCTCGCCTTCGGTACGCTCAGCGGCGAAACCGCCACCCAGCGCGAAAGCCACACCGCAGCCGGCTGGACAGTCGGCATCGGCGCCGAATTCGGCCTGACCCAAAACATCAGCGCCAAGGTCGAATATCTCTATGTCGATCTGTCCAGCAGCCGCTTCGGCATCACCGGAATGCCCAACGCCTATTCGGCGGGCATGGTGCGCGTCGGCCTGAATTACCGTTTCTGATCGAAGCAAAAAGACTTCGAGTCACCAACTCCCGGCCCTTCGCGGCCGGGATTTTTTTGTTTATGGCTTCGCGACTTCCAACCGGAAGCGCCCCGCGCCGCCCTGCCCGAGCGGCTTCTGCAATTCCGGCAGCACCGTCCTGAGTTCGGCGGCCAGCGTCCATGGCGGATTGACGATCAGGAGGCCGCTCGACACCAGTCCCTGTCCTTCGACGGCCGGCGCGACGCTGAATTCCAGCCGCAGGCATTTGTCGCCGGCGCCCTTTGCGGCCGAGGCTGCCGCGACCTGTCGTGCCAGCGCATCGGTGGCGCGACGATTTTTCACCGGATACCACAGCATGTAGATGCCGGTCGGCCACTTCGCAAAACTCTCCGCGAATACCCGCGCCAGCCGGTCGAACTCGTCGGGCTGCTCGAACGGCGGATCGATCAGCACCAGCCCGCGCCGTTCGTTCGGCGGTACGAAAGCCGGCAGCGCGGTCCAGCCGTCGAGATCGACCACCCGCGCCTGTTCATCCCGCCGCAACGCATCGATCAACTGCTTGCGCGGCGCGGGGGCGACTTCGCAGGCCACCATGCGGTCCTGCGGCCGCAGCAAGGCGCGCGCGATCAACGGCGAGCCGGGATAGTCTTCCAGTTTCCCCGGCGGATTGAACGCCCGCACGATATCGAGATAAGGCGCGATCAATCCGGCCGCCTCTTCCGAGAACCGCGCCTGCATCACCCGCGCGATGCCGGTGAGCCATTCACCGCCGCGCGTCGCCTCCTCGCCGGTGAGGTCGTAGCGGCCGGCGCCGGCGTGGCTGTCGATGACGCGGAACGCCGCCGGCTTCTCGTGCAGATAGGTCAAGATGCGGACCAGCACGAGATGCTTGATGACATCGGCGAAATTGCCGGCATGAAAGGCGTGGCGATAATTCATGCCGCTGTTGTGACGGCATCGCGCGGCGAAAGCAACCTGATCCCGTGGGGGCACAACGGCTTACAGCGCCGCCATAATCGGCTACAACGACCATCATGCGCTTCAACTTCATTCACGCCGCCGACCTGCATATCGACAGCCCGCTCGCCGGCCTCGGCCTGAAGGACAAGGCGGTGGCGGAGCGGTTCGCGCGCGCCGGCCGTCGCGCGGTCGAGGCGCTGGTTAAGGAAACCGTCGCCAGCGAGGCGGCGTTCCTGATCATCGCCGGCGACGTATTCGACGGCGACTGGAAGGACGTCGGCACCGGACTGTTCTTCGTCCGCACTATCAGTGCGCTGCATCGCGCCGGCATTCCGGTCTATATCGTCAAGGGCAATCATGACGCCGAAAGCGTGATGTCGCGCGACCTGCCCTATCCCGATACGGTGCACGTCTTCCCCTCGAACAAGGCCGCGACGCTGCAACTGGACGCGCAGCGCGTCGCCCTGCATGGCCGCAGCTTTCCGCATCGGCTGACCGGCGATTTCGTCCAGACCTATCCGGCGCGGCGCGACGGCTGGCTCAACATCGGCGTGCTGCATACCTCGCTCGACGGCACGCGCGGCCACGAGGGTTACGCGCCGTGCTCGGTCGATGACCTGAAGCGCTTCGGCTACGACTACTGGGCGCTCGGCCACATCCACGCCGCCGAGATCGTCAACCGCGATCCGTGGATCGTGTTCCCCGGCAACCTGCAAGGCCGCAGCGTGCGCGAGACCGGCGCCAAAGGTGCGATGCGCGTCACCGTGGAGGACGGCCGCATCGTCGAGGTGACGCCGCTGGTGCTCGACGGCGCGCGCTGGGCGCATCTCGAGATCGATGTCGACGACGTCGACGACGAAGCCGACGTCATCGCGCGCATTGACGCGGCATTGATGGATGCACACGGCGCGGCGGAAAACCGTCCACTGGCGGCGCGAGTGACACTGCGCGGCGCGACGCCGCTGCACAACCGGCTAATCGCACGACGCGAAGCGCTTCAGGACGATCTTCGTGCCGGCGGTTTCCGCATCGCCGAGGATTGCTGGATCGAACAGCTCAAGATCAGGACCACCGCGCCGCAACGCGCGACGGCGATTTCGCCGGAAGCGGAAACATTCGATATCGATGCCATGCTGCGCGAAGCTGCAGCCGATCCGGACTTCGCCGCAACGCTGGAACGGCTGATCAAGGAGATCGAAGACAAGTTGCCGAAGGAACTGCGCGACGAGTTGCGCAAGGCTGACACGCTCGCCGCGCTCAGCGACGACGCCCGCGCGCTATTGGCCGGGGCGCTCTCATGAAGCTCACGCAGCTTGCTCTCGAGCGTTACGGCGCCTTCACCGACCGCGTGCTGTCGCTCGATCCCGACGCTGCGCTGCATATCGTCCATGGCGCCAACGAAACCGGCAAGACTTCCGCACTGTCGGCCATCGGCGACCTCTTGTTCGGTTTCGGCGCCCGCACCACCTACAACTTCAAGCACGACAACAACGCGCTGCGCGTCGGCGGAATGCTGCATCATTCTGATGGCCGGCAACTCGCGATCCGCCGTCGTAAAGGCACCAAGAATACGTTGCTCGATGCAACGGATCAGGCGTTGCCTGACGATACGCTCGCACCATGGCTCAGCGGCCTCGTGCGCGATGTCTTCGACCGCGAATTCGGTTTGACGGCGGAAGCCTTGCGGCGCGGAGGCGACGATCTGCTCAGGGCCGGCGGGCGACTTGCCGAAACACTGGCAGCGAGTTCGGCAGGCCTGAGCGCACTGACGCAACTCAAGGAGCGCCTGCAAGGCGAAGCGGATGCGCTGTTCACCCCGCGTCGTTCAGGCGGCAAGGCGTTCTACGTCGCGGCCGACCGCCGCGACGATGCCGACCGTGCCCTGCGCGACAATATCATCACCCGCGACGCTTTGCAGCAATCCGAGGACGCAGTACGAGAGGCCGACGCGCAACTCGCAACGCTCAACAAGGCCCACGGCGAAAGCGGCAAGGTGCTGGCGCGCTGGCAACGCACACTGCGAGTCCGCTCCAAGCTGACGCGGCTCGACCAGATCGCCAACGAAATCGCAGCGCTTGCCGATCTGCCCGACGTCGGACCAACCACGCTCGCGGAATGGCGCGAGGCGCTCTCAATCGAAGCCGAAATTACACGTGAACTAGCACGGCTCGACGCTGCCGACGCGGCAGATAAGGCGGAAATCGCATCGCTGGCGATCGATGAAACCTTGCTGGGGCAGGCCTCCGCCATCGAAGCGCTGCGCGACCGCATGGGCGCGATCCACAAGGATTTTGACGACCTGCCGCGCCGCCGGCAGGCCCGCGATACGGCGCAGGCTACACTCGACGACAGCGCGCGACGCCTGTCACTGTCGTCCCACGCCGCTCTTCTGGAAAGGCTGCCGGCTGATGCGGCGCTGGCGCAGGCGCGTGATTTGATCGCGCGGCGCAAGCAGGCCGAACAGGCGATCGCCGACGCCGAGACACGTCACGCACGGTTGCGGCGCGAGCTTGACGATTTCGCCGCGGAACAGACCGATACGCCTGCCGTCGTCGATCCCGAGCAGTTGCGGCAACGTTTCGAGGCGCTCGGCGACATCGCCGCGCAAGCGGACCGATTGCGTCGCGAAACGTCGGCGCTGGAGATCGAAACCGATGCGCTTGCATCTGCGGCCCGCGCGCTTGATCCCGCGCCCGGCGCGCTCGAAGCCCTGCGCGCGCTGGCGCTGCCGGACAACGTGCTGATCGGCCAATTCGCGCAGGGTTTCGCGCGACATGACGACAACATCAAACACCTCAAGGCATCGCTCGCCGCATGCGATGAAGCCATCGCCGCGACGAAGGCCGAGCTGGTACAACTCGGCGGCCTCGGCGCCATGCCGAGTCATGGCGATCTCACCGAGGCACGACGTCAGCGCGACCACGGTTTCACACGATTGAGGGAGACGCTCGACGGCCAACCCGCCGTCCGCGACCAAAGATTCGCCGAAGTTGTTCAAGCCTCGCAAGACGTCGACAACATCACCGATCTCTTGCTGAGCGACAGCCAGCGCGCCACGCGCCGCGAGGACGCGGAGCGGCGCCTGACGGCACAGTTGAGCGAACGCGACCGCCTCGCGACCGCGTTGGCAGATGCGGACGCACAACGCGCCATCACCGAACAAAGCTGGTCGCAAGCCTGGACCGCAGCCGGGCTCACACCGCGCAGCCCGGCTGAAATGCAGCGCTGGCGCGATCGTTTTGACGACATCCTGCAACGCCTCGACAAGCTGGATGCACTACGCGTCGGCATCGCCGCGCTGACCGCAAGCCTCGATGCCGGCAAAGCCGCAACGAGTGCCTTTCTCGAAAGCGCAGGCCGCACGCCGGACCGGACACTGGCCGCCGACATACTCTATCGCGAAGCCAAGACCCGATTGGACGAATTGCGCACGGCATGGAGCGACGCCAAAACGCGAATGGTGAGCCGCCAGCGCATCGAACGCGACCTGCGCGAGGCGGAAGCCACGTGCGCGACAGCACGCAAAGCGCTCGCAGCCTTGATGCAAGGATGGCCCGGCGTGATGGCCGGCATCGCGCTTGCGGAAATGGCGACGCCAACCGAGGCCGAAGCGACGCTCGCGGTCTGGCAAAACGTTGCCGTGCCGAAAGCGAGTTTCGAGCGCGAGAGCCGCAGCGTGTCGACCATGGAAGTCGACATCGCGGCCTTCGACCGCGACGTGCGCGACATAGCCGCGCGCATGGCACCGCATCTCGCAGCCGGCACTGCGATGGAAACGCTGGCACACCTGTGGCGCCAACTCGATGCGACGCGCCGCGCCAGCGACATCCGCAAGCGATTGGACGAAGCTGGCATGCAGCGGGGAGCAACGCGGCAGACCCTGGCAGCAAAACGTGCAGCAAATGTCCTGATGCTCGATCACGTCCGCGAGGCGCTGCATTGCGGCGATCTCGATGCGCTTACCGCCGCGCTCGACCGCCTCACAATCCGTCAACAGTTGGAGGCCGAACGCGCCACGTTGCGACGCGACCTGCACGAAACCGGCGACGGGCTCGACGAAACCGCGTTGCGCGCGGAGCGCGAGGGTCTCGATCTCGACCTGCTGTCGGCAGAGATCGAACGCGAACAGCTACGGCAGACCCAAGTGTTGCGGGACATCGCCTCCGCCTCCGCCACGCTTCAACAAAAGCGAAGCGAGCGCGACGCCTTGCTGCAAGGCCGCGACGCCAACGCCGCAGCCAGCGAACGCGCGCAGGCCAGCGCCGAACTGCTCTCGATCGCGGAAAACTGGCTGCTGCGCGCCGCCGCCGCACGGCTTGCAGGCCGTGCCATCGAACGCCACCGCGCGCGGATGCAGGACCCGATGATCGCCCGCGCCGGCGAGTTGTTCGCTGCCGCTTCCGATGACGCTTTCGCAGGGCTCGTCATCGATTACGGCGATGACGACCAGCCCGAATTGAAGGCTCGCCGCGCGAACGACGAGCGCGTTGCGATCGCCGGGTTGAGCGAAGGCACGCGCGACCAGCTCTTCCTCGCATTGCGCCTCGCGCTGCTGGAGCGGCGCGCTGGCGAGCCGATGCCGTTCATCGGCGACGATCTGCTCACCAGTTTCGACGAGGTCCGTACCTTGGCGACGCTGCGGCTATTGGCGACCGGCGGCGCGCAGCGCCAGATCATCCTGTTCACGCACCATCGCCATGTTGTCGAACTGGCGCGGACAGTGAGCGATCACAGGATCGATTGCGTGGCGTTGTAGGGAAGCCGCCTGCGAATTCACGAGGACCTCGTCATGGCCGGATTTATTCGAGCCATCCACGTCTTCTATAAGACTAGCGTGGATGGCCGGGACAAGCCCGGCCATGACGAATACGGAACACGTTCGCTCTCGTTCACTGTAACGCTCACATCAGCCTCAGCCCCTTCAGACTGGCGTGGCCGTTCTTGCCGACGATGATGTGATCGTGCACCGAAATGCCCAGCGGATTGGCGATGCCGACAATCGATTTGGTCATCTGGATGTCGGCGGTCGAGGGCGTCGGGTCGCCGGAGGGATGATTGTGCACCATGATGATGGCGGTCGCGGATAATTCCAGCGCGCGCTTCACCACCTCGCGCGGATAGACCGGCGTGTGGTCAATGGTGCCGACCTGCTGCAATTCGTCCGCGATCAACTGATTGCGCTTGTCGAGAAACAGGATGCGGAATTGCTCCTTGTCGGCGAACGCCATCGCCGCACGACAATACTCGATCACGGCGGACCATGACGACAGCACCGTGCGCTGCTTGAGTTGCCCCTTGGCGACGCGGCTCGCGGCAGCAGCGATCAGCTTGATCTCGGTGATGGCAGCCTCGCCCAATCCCTCGACTTCGCCGAGCCGCGTGGGCGGCGCGTGCACCACCTCGGCGAACGAGCCGAACTTGCCGATCAGAGTCTTTGCCAGCGGCTTCACGTCGCGGCGCGGCAGCGCGCGAAATAGCACCAGTTCCAGCAGTTCGTAATCACTCAGCGCGTCCGCGCCGACGCCGCGAAAGCGATCGCGCAGCCGCTCGCGATGGCCGTGATAATGCGGCGGCGCTTCAGCGAAACCGGGCAACTTATGAGAGTCTTTTCCATCAACAGCCATCGACGCCGACACGCCTGCGATTCCTGAGATATCGCAACCATGCCGTGCCGTGCACCTGTCGGCAACCGGTCAGCGCAAAAATGATGAGTGATGCGAACAGATCAGCCGGCGGGCGGCTGCTCGCCGTGCCGTGCCGAGAGGGTGAACACCTCGACGCCGGTTTTGGTCACGCCGACCGAATGCTCGAATTGCGCCGACAGCGAGCGGTCACGCGTCACCGCCGTCCAGCCGTCCGAGAGGATTTTGACGTGCGGCTTGCCGAGGTTGATCATCGGCTCGATGGTGAAGAACATCCCGGGACGCAGCACCACGCCCTCGCCCGGCCGGCCGACATGGATGATGTTGGGCTCGTCGTGGAAGACGCGGCCGAGGCCATGGCCGCAGAAATCGCGCACCACGCTCATATGCTGCGGTTCGACGAAGCTCTGGATGGCATGGCCGATATCGCCGGTAGTGGCGCCCGGCTTCACCGCCGCGATGCCGCGCATCATCGATTCGTAGGTGACCTCGATCAGCCGCTCGGCTTTCCGCGCAATCGATCCGACCGCATACATCCGGCTGGAGTCGCCATACCAGCCGTCGACGATGAAGGTGACATCGACATTGACGATGTCGCCGTCCTTGAGCGGGCGATCGCCGGGCATGCCGTGGCAGACCACGTGATTGAGCGAGGTGCAGGTCGAATAGCGGTAGCCGCGATACATCAGCGTCGCCGGATAGGCGTTGTGGCGAAACGCGAAATCCCGCACGAAATCGTCGATCTCCGAGGTCGGCACGCCCACCTTGACGAGGTCGGTCAGGTCGTCGAGACAGCGCGAGACCAGCGCCCCCGCCTTGCGCATGCCCGCAAAAGCAGCGGGACCATGCAGTTTGATCTGCCCGGTCTTGCGGAGGGAGGCTTCGGAAGCGTCGACGTAGCTCATGCGTGTTCTGATTTCGATCAAGCTGGAATGATTGGCCCCTAATTTAATGGATACGGCTGTCGAAGCAAGGACATGTGGCGGAAGGACATGGCCGCCATTCGCAATTCATCCCGTAACCGGAATGGGCTGCATCAGGTCGATCCCTTCCCGCGTCAGCCGGCAGCGCCAAGCCAGCGCCTCGACGCCCGCCGCCCGGGCCCGGTCGAAGGCGCGGCCATAGGCCGGATCGATGTCGCGCGCCAGCCTGAACGTCTCGGCCGAGCCGATCTGCACCACGTACAGCATCACGGCGCGGGCGCCCGCCGCCGCCATCGCCGCCAGTTCGTCGAGATGCCGCGCGCCCCGCGCGGTCACCGAATCCGGGAATTCGGCCACACCGGGCCTGCGCATCAGATGCACGTTCTTGATTTCGAGGTAGCACGGCGGCCGGTCCGCGCCTTCCAGCAGGAAGTCGATCCGCGAGGCACCGCCGAACGCGCCGTCGCCATAACCGACCTCGCGGCGGATGCTGGCGTAACCGGCCAGTTCGGGAACAACACCGGCCGCAAGCGCCTCGGCGACCAGCGTATTCGGATGCGCGGTGTTGACGCCGACCAACTCGGTGCCGCCGCCGAAATCCACCTCCACCAGTTCCCACGAATAGGGCAGCTTGCGCTTGGCGTTGGACGAACGCGACAGCCACACCCGGCTGCCAGGCGCCTGCAAACCGATCATGCCACCCGGATTGGCGACATGCACCGTCGTCACGCTCCCATCGGGCAGTTCGACGTCGGCGAGAAACCGCTTGTAGCGACGCAGTAGCGTGGCCGGGACCAGTTCGGATGAAAACCGCATCGGCTATCGCGATCCCTCGACCGCCGGCGGCGGCACGGCCATACGAATGTCGCGCACCGGATAGGGCATCCTGATGTTCTCGCGCCGGAATGCCTCCCACAGCGCCGCCATCACCTCGCTGCGGGTGGCGTCCATGCCGGAGGGATCGGCGATCCAGAACGACAGCGCGAACAGCATACCGTTGTCATCGAACTCCGTCAGCAGACAGACCGGCGGCTTACTCTTGCTGATCTGCCCCACTGCCGTTGCGACGCTCACTGCCAATTGGCAGACGTGGCGCGGATCGGCGTCGTAAGGGGCGCCGAATTTCACCTTCACCAGCGCATTGGTCTCGCTATAGGTCCAGTTCACCACCTTCTGCGTCACCAGATCCTCGTTCGGGATCAGGATCGCGCGGCCGTCGCCGGCGGCGATGGAGATGTAGCGTGTGTTCATGGCACTGATGCGCCCGGTGCTGTCGCCGACCGACACCAGATCGCCGGGCTTCACCGATTTGTCGACCAGCAGAATGATGCCGCTGATGAAATTGGAAACGATCTTTTGCAGGCCGAGACCGACGCCGAC
This sequence comes from Hyphomicrobiales bacterium, assembly GCA_017305595.1. Lineage (GTDB taxonomy): Bacteria > Pseudomonadota > Alphaproteobacteria > Rhizobiales > Xanthobacteraceae > 62-47. Next base: position 21,264 of record JAFKKL010000037.1, read on the forward strand.
GCCGACCGCGCCGGAGAAGATCGCCAGCGCCGACAGGTTGATGCCGACGGCGCTGAGCACCAGCACCACGGCGACCACCATCAGCACGACATGGGTGAGCTTGATCAGCAGCACCTGCATCGAGGGCGTCAGGTCGCCGGAACGGCTGATGCGGCTCTCGAGGAACTGGCTGAGCAACTTGGACGCCCACAGCGCCAGCGCCAGCAGCACTACCAGTTTGATGACGAGCAGCGGCGACAACCGCAGATCGCCGAGCACAATAGCGACGGAATCCAGTGCCGCGCTCACCGTCTGCAACTGTCCGACGATGCCGAGTACCGCGACACACCACGCCAACAGCGACACAAGACTGACCAGCAGTGGATCGCGGATCGCGCTGGTCACCACGCGGATCGCCAGCCATGTCAGCGCCAGTTGCGCAGCCGCGAGCAACGGCCACGCCGGGCCGCCTAGCGCCGTCTCGCGCATCAGGATGCCGAGCAGCGACACCAGCGCCGCGAATACCGCGATCGGCGCGCTGCCGACCAGAACGCGCATGAACCGCCGCAACCGGCCCGGCCAGCCCATCGCTATGCTGCTCACGTCGAAGCGCGCGCGGAACAACGCCCGGCTGGCCCAGGCAGCGAGAGCGCATAGCACGATCAGGCCGAGCTGCAGGTAGAAATCCGACGACACCACGGCGGCGCCGATCGCCTCCCTTGCCGACAGCAGTCCTTGGCGGATGTGGTCGAACGGCATCGGCGAATTCCGGTATTCAGGGCGCGCGATGCGCGTTCATAAAATCGATTCGAAACGGCCACAGAATCCCACAAGCCGGGCATGGATGCCATCGCTCGATGGAGCGGCAATGAGGTCTTTCACTGTTACGACGGCATCGCGCGCAAGTGATTGCAACCATTCAGCAGAAATCGGTTGGCGATCCGGAACGGCGACGATATTGATGCAGATGCAAGCAGTTTTGGACACGCCCCGCACATGACGTCGCTGGACTCCGTCAGCCTGGCCATTCTCCTTGGCGCGGTGCTGGTCATGGCCGGCATCCTGTCGAGCCTGCTGGCGTTGCGCTTCGGCGCGCCGTTGCTGCTGGTGTTCCTGCTGATCGGCGTGCTGGCTGGCGACAGCGGGCCCGGCGGCCTGAATTTCAGCGACGTTCACGCCACCTATCTGGTCGGCTCGGTGGCGCTGGCGCTGATCCTGTTCGACGGCGGACTGAAAACGCGTTTTCAAAGCATCCGCACGGTGCTGGCGCCCTCAGTGTCGCTGGCCACGCTCGGCGTGTTGCTCACCGCGCTGATCACCGCACCGGTGGCGAAGTTCGCGCTCGACCTCAACTGGAGCGAAGCACTGCTGGCCAGCGCCGTGGTGGCCTCCACCGACGCCGCGGCAGTGTTCCTGCTGATCCACTCGCAAGGTTTAAGGCTGCGACCACGCATCGGCGCGATGCTGGAGGTCGAATCCGGCACCAACGATCCGTTCGCGGTATTCCTCACCCTGATGCTGGTCGAACTGATCTCGCTCGGCGACAGCTCCGTCACCCATGTGCTGGCGGAATTCTTCCAGGAAGCGGTGCTCGGCTCCATTCTCGGGCTGGTCGGCGGCTGGCTGGTGGTGATCGCACTCAATAGGGTCGACCTGCCGCAGGGGCTGCACGCGCCGTTCGTAACCACTGCGGCCCTGATGATCTTCGGGTTGGCGCAGATTTCCCACGCCTCGGGATTTCTCGCGGTCTATCTCGCCGGCATCCTGATCGGTAACCGCCCGACGCGGGCGCAGAATTCGGTGGCGACCTTTCTCGACGCCGCCACCTGGCTGGCGCAGATCGTGATGTTCGTGCTGCTCGGCCTCCTGGTGTCGCCGCACCGGCTGCTCGACAGCGTGTTTCCGGCCATCGCGGTGGCACTGGTGCTGATGCTGGTGGCCCGTCCCGCCGCCGTGTTCCTCTGCCTCGCGCCGTTCAAGTTTACCTGGCGCGAGAAGGCATTCGTCTCATGGGTCGGCCTGCGTGGCGCGGTAGCGATCTTCCTCGCCTCGATTCCACTGCTGGTTGGCCAGAACAAAGCCTACCTGTACTTCGACGTCGCCTTCGTGGTGGTGGTGATTTCGCTGCTGATGCAGGGCTGGACGCTGGGCTTCGCCGCGCGGAAGCTCAATATCGCGCTGCCACGCACCGACCGCGCGCCACGCCGCGTCGAACTCGACCTGCCCGGCCAGTTGGAGCAACAACTGGTCGGCTATGCGGTGCGACCCAAGAGCCTCTACCTGAAGCGCGGGTTGCTGCCGTCATGGTCGAAGCCGACGCTGGTGATCCGCGACGAAAAGATCCTGACGCCGATGGAGGCCGCGCCGGTCGCCGCCGGCGACTACATCTATCTGCTGGCGCCGCCGGAAAAAGCCGACGCGCTCGACCGCTTCTTCGTCGATCTGCCGCCAGCCGCCGCACCCGATCCCAGCGCGCTGGGCGATTTCGTGGTGCTGGGCGATACGCCGCTCAGCACGCTGGCCGAACTCTACGACGTCAAGATCGGCGAGAAACAAGCGAAGCTGACGCTCGCGGACTACTTCGACATCCACCTCGACCGCGCGCCGAAAGTCGGCGCGACCCTGCCGCTGGATATGCTGACACTGGTGGCGCGCAGCATCAGCGGCGGCCGGGTCAGCGTTGTCGGTCTGCGGCTGCCGGATGATGACAGCGTGCCGCAAGCCCCGCCGACCCGCATGGATTGGCTCAAACGACGGCTGACGAACGTTTGGGCATCGGTCGCCGGGTTCTGATCGGTTGGGGCGTTCCCGTTTAGGCGGAACGTCATTGCCGGGCATAGCCGTTCGAAGAACGGCGTCGCTTCGCTCGCCTATGACCCGGCAATCCAACCATTTTTCAAGAAGATGGATGCGCGGATCAAGTCCGCGCATGACGGCGGATAATTCCATCAAAAGCGGAAAGCCTTCGGCTCAGTCGACGAATTGCGGTGCGATTTCCGCGAGCACGCTATCCGCATCGCCAAACGCCGCGACGTGGCCGCGCTTGATCACTACAACTTGCGCGGCAAGCCGCCGCAATTCGTTGGGATCGTGGCTGACATAGACCATCGGCACGCCGGCCTCGTCGCGCAGCCGGATCAGGTAAGGCAGGATTTCAGCCTTGCGCGCGCTGTCGAGCGATCCGAGCGGTTCGTCAAGCAGCAGCAATCGTGGCTGCATCAGCAGCGCACGCCCGAGCGCCACGCGCTGGCGCTCGCCGCCGGAGAGCTGGCCGGTGCGGCGCATCAGTAGTTGACCGATATCGAGCAGATCGACCACGCGATCCTGATGGGCATGATCGTGGGCAACGCCGTTCATGCGACGCCCATAGTGGAGATTCTGCGAGACGCTGAGATGTGGAAACAACCGCGCGTCCTGAAACACGTAGCCGATGCGGCGGCGGTGCGGCGGGACGTGGATGCCGGCGAGCGTATCGTCGACCACGTCGTTGCCCACCGCGATGAAGCCGCGATCGGGCTTGAGCAGACCGGCAATCATATTGACCAGCGAGGTCTTGCCCGCTCCGGACGAGCCGAACAGCCCGGTGACCCGGCCCTCGCCCGTGAACTTTACCTCGACGGTGAAATCGCCCAGCTTCTTGAAGACGTCGACGTGCAGCATGGTCAGGTCCCGTGCATGCGCTGCGTCGCGCGGCGCGCGAACCATTCCGAGGTCACCAGCGCAATCATCGAGATGACGATGGAGACGCCGACCAGCCGCAGCGCGGCAGCATCGCCGTCCGGCACCTGTGTCAGCGTATAGATCGCCGCCGAAATGGTCTGGGTTTCGCCGGGAATGTTTGAGACGAAGGTGATGGTGGCGCCGAACTCGCCGATCGCCTTGGCGAAACCGAGCACCATACCGGCCAGGACGCCCGGCAACGCCAGCGGCAATGTCACGGTGAGGAACACCTTCCACGGCGCAGCGCCGAGCGTGCTCGCGGCCTGCTCAAGCCGTCGATCCACGGCCTCAATCGACAGCCGGATCGGCCGCACCAAAAGCGGGAACGACATGATCCCGCAGGCCAGCGCCGCGCCGGTCCAGCGGAACGCGAAAACAATGCCGAGGTGATCGGCGAGCCAGCCGCCGACCAGTCCCTTGCGTCCGAACGTCAACAGCAGCAGATAACCGGTCACCACCGGCGGCAGCACCAGCGGCAAATAAATCACTGCGTCGACAAGCGATTTGCCCCAGAAGTGATAGCGGGCCAGCAGCCACGCGATGGCAATGCCGAAGGGGGTGGCAACGAGCGTTGCCACCAGCCCAACCTTCAGCGACAGCAGAACCGCCGTCCACTCCGCAGGGGAGATGTCGAACACTGCTCAGGACGTCGGCTTGATCAGATAGGAGAAGCCATACTTCTCGAAGATCGTTTTGGCCTGCGCACTCTTCAGGAACGCCAGATAGTCGGCGGCATCGGCCTTGGCATTCGCCGTGGCCGCCACCGGATAGATGATTGGCGGATGCGAGTCGGCCGGGAAGGTGCCGACGATCTTCACACCGGGCTCGACCTTGGCGTCGGTCGAATAGACGATGCCGAGCACTGCTTCGCCACGCGCCACCAGCGCCA
>JAFKKL010000038.1 GCA_017305595.1 Hyphomicrobiales bacterium
TCCAACCTGGGCCTGATCGACTGGGTGGACGAGACCTACGTCGTCCCCAGGATCGACGAGTCGGGGAGGAAGCGGAAGGGCCGGGCGTGCAATGAGGCTTCATCAGGGAGCACACGGATGAAACGATTGCTGATGGTGGCGTTGCTGATGGTGTCCGGCGTCACCTGCGCGGTGGCGGACGACGAGATGGCAGAGCGCGAGGCGCGCTGGCGCAGCGTGGCGACCGACATCTTTGGCGAACGCGCCATCGAGGACGGCAGCGCGCTGCTGAAATTGAAAGTGCCCGAGCAGGCCATGAATGCGGCGCTGGTGCCGATCAGCGTGGAATTGATTGGCGATCGCCCGATCACCACGGTGTCGGTGGTGATCGACAACAATCCGATGCCGCTCGCCGGCCGCTTCAAGCTCGGCCCGGCCTTCGTGCGCGACGACATCAAGATGCGGGTGCGCGTCAACGAGTACACACTGATTCACGCGGTTGCCGAAACCGAAGACGGCAAGCTCTATGCAGTGTCGCACTATATCAGGGCCGCCGGCGGCTGCTCCGCGCCGGATGCGCGCGCCTCGGCCGACGTGCTGGCGCGAATGGGCAAGATGCAGTTGCGGCGCGAGCGCTCGTCGGACCTGACGCAAGTGCCGACGCGATTGCTGATCAGCCATCCGAACTATAGCGGGATGCAGCAGAACGCGAGCGGCGACTACACGCCGGCGCGTTATTTGGAGCGCGTCTCGGTCAGCGTCGGGGGTGCCAAGGTGTTCGACATGGAAGGCGGCATCTCGCTGAGCGAAGACCCCTCCATCGCATTCAGTTACGCTCCGAAGGGCAACGGCGAAATCGAAGTGAAAGTGCAGGACAGTTCAGCCGCGCAGTTCTTGCAGCATTTCGATGCGCTGAAATAAGGAAGCCTGCTCTTGCGGCTGGAGTGGATGAACTGTGGTTGAATCAAGATCGTCGACATGGCCGGGCTTGTCCCGGCCATCCACGTGTCTTTGAGCTTGCGCTGCCGCTAGGACGTGGATGCCCGGCACAAGGCCGTGCATGACGGATTGGATCGAGTTCACCTCACTCTAAAACAAAACCCCAAAAAGAAACGGCGCACCTTGCGATGCGCCGGAGTGGTCCTCTGCGGGAGAGCTGCTTTACGCGGCGTCCTTGACGGCGCGTTGGGCCATGACCTTGATGAGGTTGGCGCGATAGTCGGCGGCACCGTGGAGATCGGCCATCAGGCCATCGGCGGAAACCGAGACGCCGTCCAGCGCCGACGCCGACCAGTTGGCCTTGAGTGCCTGCTCGATGGCGGGCACGCGCATCACGCCGCTGGCGGAGGCGCCGGTGGCGGCGACGCGGACCTCGCCCGATTTCGTCTGCGCCACGAACACGCCGGTCAGCGCGAAGCGCGAGGCCGGGTGACGGAACTTGGCGTAGCCGGCCTTGGCCGGGATCGGGAAGGTGACCGCGGTGATGATCTCGCCGTCTTCAAGCGCCGTCGAGAACAGGCCCTTGAAGAAGTCGGTCGCCGAGATGCTGCGCTTGTTCGTCTTCACTGTGGCGTCGAGCGCCAGCACCGCCGCTGGATAGTCCGCTGCCGGATCGTTGTTGGCGAGCGAGCCACCGATGGTGCCCCGATAGCGCACGGCGGGATCGCCGATCATGCCGGCGAGGGCCGCCAGCGCCGGGATCGCCTTTTGCAGGGCCGCGTTGGTGGAGACGTCGTAATGCGGCGTCGCTGCCTTGATGGTGACACTGTCGCCGCCGACCTCGACACCGATCAGCGCCGGGATCTTGGCGAGATCGATCACGTCGGAAGGCGCCGCGAGGCGCTGCTTCATCACCGGCAACAGGGTTTGGCCGCCGGAGAGGTACTTGGCCTCGCTGCCTTTTGCGAACTGCGCCGCGGCGTCGTCGACCGAGGAGGCGCGATGATAGTGGGTCTCGTACATGATGCGTCTCCTTTGTCTTATGTGCGGGCCTGGATGGCGTGCCACACCCGATCGGGGGTGGCCGGCATCTCAAGGCTGTTGTTGCCGATGGCGTCGGTGATGGCGTTGATCACCGCCGCCGAAGCGCCGATGGCGCCGGCCTCACCGCAGCCCTTGACGCCGAGCGGGTTGCCCGGACACAGCGTCGTGGTGTGCTGCAACTTGTAGGACGGTACGTCGTCCGCGCGCGGCATGGCGTAGTCCATGAAGGACGCGGTGATGAGCTGGCCGTTGTCGTCATAGACCGCACCTTCCAGAAGCGCCTGGCCGATGCCCTGGGTCAGGCCGCCATGGACCTGGCCTTCGACGATCATCGGGTTGATCAGACGTCCGAAGTCGTCCGCCGCGACGAAGTTGACGAACTCGGTCTTGCCGGTGCCGGCATCGACTTCTATCTCGCAGATGTAGGTGCCGGCCGGGAAGGTGAAGTTCGACGGATCGTAGAATGCGCTCTCCTTCAGGCCCGGCTCCATGCCGTCCGGCAGGTTGTGCGCGGTGTAGGCGGCGAGCGCCACCATCGGCAGCGCGATCGACTTGTCGGTGCCGGTCACCTTGAACTCACCGTTCTCGATGACGATGTCGCTTTCCGACGCCTCGAGCTGATAGGCGGCGATCTTCTTGGCCTTGGCCTCGACTTTCTCCAGCGCCTTGACGATGGCCGAACCGCCCACCGCCAGCGAACGCGAGCCGTAGGTGCCCATGCCGAACTGTACCTTGTCGGTGTCGCCGTGCACGATCGAGACTTGGCTCACCGGCACGCCGAGACGTTCGGCCACCAACTGGCAGAATGTCGTCTCGTGGCCCTGCCCGTGGCTGTGCGATCCGGTGAGCACTTCAATGGTGCCGACGGGATTGACCCGGATCTCGGCGGATTCCCACAGGCCGACGCCGGCACCTAAGCTGCCGACCGCCTTCGAGGGTGCGATGCCGCAGGCCTCGATGTAGCAGGAGAACCCGATGCCACGCAGCTTGCCTTCCGCCTTGGCCTTGGCCTTGCGTGCAGGGAAGCCGGCATAGTCGATCGACTTCAGCGCTGCATCAAGAGAAGCGTTAAAGTCGCCGATATCGTAGGCCATGATCACCGGGGTCTGGTGCGGGAACACGGTGACGAAGTTTTTGCGGCGCAGTTCGGCTGGATCGACCTTCAACTGCCGCGCCGAGGTTTCCATCATCCGCTCGATCAGATAGCTCGCCTCCGGGCGTCCGGCGCCGCGATAGGCATCGACCGGCGAGGTGTTGGTGTAGACCCCCATCACCTCGGCATAGATCGCCGGGATGTTGTACTGGCCCGACAGCAGCGTTGCGTAGAGATAGGTCGGCACTGACGACGAGAACAGCGACATGTAGGCGCCGAAGTTGGCGTGGGTCTTGACGCGCAGGCCGAGGATCTTGTTGTCCTTGTCGAAAGCCATTTCGGCGTGGGAGACGTGGTCGCGGCCGTGGGCATCGGTGAGGAACGCCTCGGTGCGGTCGCCGGTCCACTTCACGGGACGATTGACCTTCTTGGAGGCCCACAAGGCCACCATTTCTTCCGGATAGATGAATATCTTCGAGCCGAAGCCGCCGCCGACGTCCGGCGCGATTACCCGCAGCTTGTGTTCGGGCGCGATGTTGTAGAACGCCGACAGCACGAGGCGCGCCACGTGCGGGTTCTGCGAGGTGGTGTAGAGCGTGAAGTGCTCTTCAGCTTCGTCGTACTGCGCGATCGCCGCACGTGGCTCCATCGCGTTGGGGGCGAGACGGTTGTTGACGAGGTCCATTTTGACCACGTTCGCTGCCTTGGCGAAGGCGTCGTTGGTGGCCGCCTGGTCGCCCAATTCCCAGTCATAGACGATATTGTTGGGCGCTTCCGGGTGCAACTGCGGCGCGCCAGCCGCGATCGCCGCCTTGACGTTGGTGACGGCCGGCAGTTCCTCGTAATCGACCTGCACCGCCTCGGCGGCGTCGCGCGCCTGGTTCTTGGTTTCGGCGATCACCACCGCGACTGCTTGACCGACGAAGCGCACCACTTCTGGCGCCATCGCCGGCCATGCGCCCATCTTCATCGGGGTGCCGTCCTTGGAATGCACCGCCCAACCGCAGATGAGGTTGCCAACCTTGTCGTCGACGATCTGCTGCCCGGTCAGCACTGCCACTACGCCGGGCATTTTCAGCGCGGCCGATGAATCGATGCCTTTGACCTTGGCGTGACCGTGCGGGCTGCGCACAAAGTGCGCATGCGTCATGCCTTGTAGCTTAATGTCGTCGACGTAACGGCCCTTGCCGGTGGTGAACCGCCGGTCTTCCTTGCGCAAGACGCTTGCGCCGATGCCTTCCACTCCCATGGGATCTCTCCTTGTTCGATCGCAGGCCGCGCCGGAATAGGCTGCGGGCCCGATCGCTGGTTCAAATCGCGTGGTCCGCGCATCGCCCCGAAGTTATGGAGCGCCAATGCGCGAAGCCTGACCTTGCAAAACCCGGAGCCGCGACGCCCGCACGCACAACGAGTGCATGCACGCGGCTGCGTTACTCCGCTGCCTGCGCGGTATTCATCCGCCCGGCCGCGTCCAGCACCGATTTGACGATGTTATGATAGCCGGTACAGCGGCAGATGTTGCCTTCCAGCTCATGCCGCACCGTGGCTTCATCAAGCTTGCCGCCGTGGCGCTGCACGATGTCGACCGCGGACATGATCATGCCTGGTGTACAATAGCCGCATTGGAGCCCGTGATTATCGCGGAATGCCGCCTGCATCGGATGCAGTTCGTCGCCGTGGGACAGCCCTTCGATTGTCGTCACGCTGGCACCGTCGACTTGGCCCACCAGCGTCGTGCACGATTTCACCGCGCGCCCGTCGACATGCACCACGCAGGCCCCGCACTGGCTGGTATCGCAGCCGACATGCGTTCCTGTCAGATTCAGATGATCACGCAAAAAATGGACCAGCAAGGTCCGGTCTTCGACGTTGCCGGAAACCACCTTCCCGTTCACCGTCAAACTTATCGCCGTCACGAGACACCTCCCGTTAGATTGTTATAGTTCCAAATTAGAGGCATCCCGATACAACTTTGCAACAGCGATCTTGGTAGTAGGGAGTTGTCGGTCAAGTGTCGGATTTTTCAGCGCAGTTTACTGCGGCGCGAAGAGCGCGGGGGGTGTTTTCGGCGCCTCAAAAATTTATGCCGAACAGGAAACGGACCTGATGACGCTCGAAATTGACCAGATCGAGCTGGCCGGGCGCATTTACCGCGCGTCCAGCGATCTGCGCGCTCCAGGCGAAGGCGACCCAGGAGCGTTGTGACAGTTTAACGAACAATGTCGGCCCGAGAAAGCCGGCGTGTCCGGCGAAGTCGTCGAAGCCGAAGCTCTCATAGCGCCGGAGGTAGCGACCCTCGATACCGAGGAAGACGCCGGGCGACACTTGCGCCATCAGCGCCGTCGCGATACCGGCGGTCGCTTCCCGCGACCAGTCGCTTCCCGTCTTCGCGCGCGAAACCTCCGGCTGGTAAAGCAGGTTGAAGGCTGCGACGATCCGATCCGGGACAATCTCCTTGTCGAACGCCGCGACCAGATCGGCCCCATATTCATGGACGCGCGCGCCCGAACCATCGTCGATGCGGGACCAATGCGGCTCGATACCCAGCGCAAACCCGAACGGCGCGGTCGCGCGATCGAGCAACCGGTAGCGGAAATCTGCGGCGAAGCCTCCGATCGCGAGTTGACGGCGATTGTCGAGACCATGCAGGCTGGCGATGTCATGCGCGACGACGTCGGCGCTGTATTCGGTACGGAGATTTGGCAGCGGGACGAATTCAGCGGAGAGGGTCTGCTCTCCGGCGGTGTATCTGCCCGCGCGTTTTCCGAATCGCGCCGTTGTCGAACCCTCGAATTCGCGTTCGCCGAGCGATCCGACGTCGCTTCCTGTCGTGAAGCCGAACAAATGTTCGGTCTCGATCTCGCTTGCACCGCACGTCGTCATGGATTGTGCAAACGCGAACAAGAGTGCGAATGACATCGCGCCTACGCGTGCCATTCTCATCGAAAACGTCTCGGAAACCGGAGAAAAATGCCTGCGCCATTGCCATGCATGCCGCAACTGCGATGTGCAGTCGTTATCCGATGGTAAGCGCATGCCCAAGGATTCGTTACCGGGAGAATTTCCCGATCATAACCTGGACTACTACCTTCCGCCTATACTGATAGCGAAAATCCAATGTTGTAATTCCAATCGCGATGGCGGCCGCGGGTTGCCGGTCAACGCTGTGCAATACGTCCTGCGGATCGGGTTCGTCGAATTGCGAACGCAGCGAAAGCAAACATTGGGAGGAAGCAGATGAGGTTGAGGAGCAGGGGATTCTTGGCTGGCGTTTCGATCATCGCCAGTCTTGCAGCGGGATCACTTGGCGCCAGCGCCAACGACTCCGTCACCAAGGCCGTCGCCGACGCCAATCAATGGGCGATCGCCGGTCACGATTACGCCAATACGCGTTTCAGTCCGCTGAACCAGATCAACGCCGACAACGTCGGCAAGCTGTCCCTCGTTTACTCCTTCTCGCTCGCATCGCTGCGCTCCAACGAATCCTCGCCGGTCATCATCGGCGATACGCTCTATGTCACTACCTCCTGGGGGCCGAAATACGTCTACGCGCTGGACGCGGCCACCGGTGCCCGAAAGTGGACGTATGAGCCTGAAATTCCCGATGACGTGTTGCAATATGCCTGCTGCGATGTGAACAATCGCGGCGTCTCCTACGCCGACGGCAAGCTCTATATCGGCCGCCTCGACGGCAAGCTGACGGCGCTCGATGCCAAGACCGGCAAGGAACTGTGGACCTCGAAGGTCGTCGACTACAAGCAGGGTTCGGTTATCACCTCGCCACCGCTGGTGGTGCGCGACAAGGTCATCACCGGATTCGGCGGCGGTGAGTACGGCGTGCGCGGTGCGCTGCTGGCGTTCGATGCCAATACCGGCAAGCAACTCTGGCAGACCTTCACCACGCCCGCGCCGGGCGAACCGGAAAGCGATACTTGGAAAGGCGATACCGGTCTGCACGGCGGCGGCGCGGCCTGGCTGGTCGGCTCCTACGATGCCAAGACTGACACCGTGTACTGGGGCACCAGCAATCCCGGACCGTGGAACACCGGCGTGCGCTCCACCGGCGATGGCAACTTCGGGAAGCTGAGCAACCTCTACACCGCTTCGACACTGGCGCTCGATCCGAACACCGGCAAGATCAAGTGGCATCTGCAGACCACGCCGGCCGATGCCTGGGACTATGACGGCGTCAATGAACTGGTGCTCGCCGATCTCAAGATGGACGGCAAGACGGTCCCGGCGATGCTGAAGGCCGACCGCAACGGCTTCTTCTTCGTCGCTAACCGCGAGACCGGCAAGGTTCTGTCGGCCGAGAAGTTCGTGCCGTCGACCAACTGGGCGAAGTCTTGGGACATCAAAACCATGCGTGCGGTCGAAGACCCCGACAAGCGTCCCGGTCCGGGTCATCCGGCGAAGGACATCTGCCCGAACCTGATCGGCGGCAAGAACTGGCAACCGATGTCGTTCAATCCGAAGACGGGTCTGGTCTACATCCCGACCAACAATGTCTGCATGGACTGGTCGGTCAGCGACGTGTCGTACAAGCGCGGCGTGTTCTATCTCGGCGCCGAATTCCCGACCAAGGAAGGCCCGGGCGGATATCTCGGCGAACTCGTCGCCTGGGATCCTGTCAAGCAGAAGAAGGTCTGGGGTATCAAGGAAGACCTTCCCTTCAACGGCGGCACGCTGACCACCGGGGGCAACCTGGTGTTCTCTGGCAACATCCGCGGTGAATTCCGCGCGATCAACGCCAAGGACGGCAAGATTCTCTGGCACAAGAATCTCGGCTCCGGCATCGGCGCCGGCCCGGTAACTTATTCGGTCAAGGGCAAGCAGTACGTCGCCGTCGTGGTGGGACGTACCGCATCGCTGCCGGCCTTCCTCGGTGAGGTTGGCAAGAAGATGACGGCGGCGGCCCCCGAAGGCGGTTCGCTGTTCGTGTTCGCGCTGCAATAACGCAACTAAGGGAGTCAGGGATGCTTGCAAATCGTTTGGAGTGGAACGGAATGTCCTTCAACCGCCGAACCTCTCACGCCTTTGCAGGCATCCCGGCTCTTGTCGTTGCGTTATCGCTGATGGTGCCGGCCTCGCAGGCTGTCGCGGATGAACGTCAGCCGCTGCGGTTCTGTGCCGATCCGACTAATCTGCCGTTCTCGAGCGACGATCCGGCCAACCCCGGATTATATCTCGAGATCGGTCAGGCGCTGGCAAAGGCGCTCGATCGCCCGGTGGTCTACGACTGGTACAAATCCTATTTCGGCAAGCGCACCGTGCGGGTGACCCTGCTCGGCAAGCAATGCGATGCGATGATCGGATTGACGCCCACCACCGATTTCATGGGGCCGGCAGTCATCTTCTCCAAGCCGATCATCAAGGAAGGTTATGCGCTGGTAACGGCGAAGGGCCGCAAGATTTCCGGACTCGCCGACCTCAAGCAGTTGCGGGTCGCGGTTCAATACCAGACCACGCCGCAGAACATGCTGGCGCAACGGGACGAGATCGAAAAGGTTACGGTGATCAGCCCCGACGAGGGCATGAAGGCACTCGATCAGGGCAGGGCCGATGTTGCCTTCGTATGGGGGCCGGTCGCGGGCTGGCTCAATAAGACGGTGTATAGCGGCAAGTACGAGATCCAGAGCGTGGATGGCGACGCGCTGTCGTGGCCGGTCGCGATCGGCTTCGCCAAGGCATCGACGGAGTTGCGCGATCAGATCGACGCTGCGTTACCGAAAGTCGAGGCGATGATTCCCGCGCTCGTCGAGAAATACGGACTGCCGACCGATACGCCGGTCAAGCTGACGGCGCTTGCACAACCTTTGGTGAGGTTGGCATCAGCGGAGACGCAGGTGAAGCCCTTCGTGGTCGCCGACTCGACCACTGCGCCGTCACCAACGGCCGCCGTGCCGGCACCGCTTACGCCAGAGGTTATCAAGAGCCGCGAGAACGATTCTGAGGCGGTGACCTCCGGCCGTGAAACTTTCAACGGGACTTGCGCGCATTGTCATGGCCCGGACGCGGTGCAGAGCGAGCGGCACATCGATCTGCGCCGACTGCATAAGAAGTATGGCGACGATATGCGCGATGCCTACTGGAAGACGGTTCATAACGGCCGGCCGGCCAAGGGCATGCCGGCATGGAAGGACGTCTTCGACGACAAGCAACTCAACGAGATCTATGCCTATCTGCTCACGGTGCAGGTGCCGGCTGACTAAGGTTTGTTGCCCGAGCGGCGGCGCAGGTACCGTGCCGCGTGAAGGCGCCACAGTCGTGTAGTCGGACATCGGTGAGTTTGCCGCCTGTCATTCATTGTTCCGGCTTGCATTGCTCAGGCCTGCGTTGATTGGGCTTGTCAAGGACGGTCACTGTCGCGGAAACTGCATGCTGAAATCGGATCGCGTTAGAGCCGGATTGCTGTGGGAGCCGCTCGTCGGCGGCCCGTTGGCGATGTGGTCAGCCGCTGATGAGGCCGGCAGATGACGAACTTTTTGATCATCGACGATCATCCGCTGTTTCGTGAAGCATTGGGCAATGCCGTGCGTCAGGCGCATCCCGATGCGGTGATCTTCGAGACCATGTCGATCAAGGGTGCGCTGCATATCCTCGCCGAGAAGAAGGGCATCGATCTGGCGCTATTGGATCTCACACTGCCGGATGCAACAGGTTTCTCCGGATTCATGCGATTGCGCGAAACCTATCCGCGATTGCCGGTCGCGATCGTCTCAAGTCATGAGGATCAGGAGGTCGTCAGCGAGGCGTTGTCGCTTGGGGCCGCCGGCTATCTGCCAAAATCGACGTCGAAGAACGAATTGGCGCAGGCGATCGACTGCGTGCTGAGCGGCTCGGTCGCGGTCCCGAAGAATTTTGTCGTTTCCGGCGAGCGTGGCGACACCGATTTCACCCAGGCGTTGCGCCAACGGTTGCAGGAACTGACGCCGCAGCAACTTCGCGTGCTTGACCTGATCCGCCGCGGCTATCAGAACAAGCACATTGCCGCCGAACTCAAGCTCGCGGAATCCACCGTCAAGGCGCACGTGACGGAAATCCTGCGGAAGCTGAAGCTGTTCAGCCGCAACAAGGCGGTAATCGAGATCGGCAAGATCAGTCTGCCGATGCCGAAGAAGCGTGGCGGCAAGGCTGAAACCGCACCACCCGAAGGCGTCGATCCCAAGGCGGCGGACACGGGCGGCATGGCTAAGCGCCGCTAAATGCTGCAAGATAGGGTCATCGTCAACGACGGCAACGTCGATACTGGTCCGGCGCGCGACAGGTTCAAAAGACAGGTTCAGAACAGGCCGAGGAAATAACGTTTTGCTCCGTATCGCTATCGCCGCCATTCTGCTCTTCGCCACTGATCCTTCGTTCGCTGCGGATACGCTGCGCATCGGTCTGCAAAAGACCGGCACCTTTGCGTGGCAACTCGACGTCATCAAACGCCATGGGTTGGCCGCCGCCGCCAACCTTGATCTCAAACTCACCGAAATGTCGTCGGCCGATGCCGGCAAGCTGGCGCTCAACGCCGGCTCGGTGGATGTCGCAGTGGTGGACTGGCTGTGGGTGGCGCGCGAGCGGGCCTTGGGCACCCGGCTGCAATTCTATCCATATTCGACCGCGATCGGCGCGATCATGGTGAAGCAGGACGCGCCGCTGCAAAAGCTCGCCGATCTCAAGGGGCAAACCCTGTCGATCGCCGGCGGGCCGCTCGACAAGAGCTGGCTCATTGTTCAGGCCGTCGCGATCCGTCGCGGCCTCGATCTCAAGCGCGACGTCACGCTGCAATACGGCGCGCCGCCACTGATGTTCCAGAAGACATTACAAGGCGAATCGCAGGCCAATTTGAATTATTGGAATTTCTGTGCGCGGTTGGAAGCGCGCGGTTATCGCCGGCTCTATGACATTCGCGAGGCTCAGGTCGAGCTTGGCCTGAAGGAGCCGCTGGCGCTGACCGGCTATGTTTTCTCCGAAAAGTTCGCGACGGCTCACCGGGACGCCATCGAGCGTTTCCTGACGGTCGTGCAGAAGGCCAACGACATCCTGATGCAGTCGGATGCGGAGTGGGAGGCCTTACGTCCGCTGATGCAGGCCGAGGATCAGGCCACCTTCCTCGCCTATCGTGATCGCACGCGGGAGGGCATCCCGCGCCGGACCATCCTCGCGGAGGAAGCCGATGCACGGACGCTGTTCAAGACGCTGACCGAGATTGCCGGCCCTTCGCTGCTCGGTTCCGTGAAGGAAATTCCCGCTGGCATGTATTATCATCGCTCGTCACCGGGAGGATGAGCGTTGGCGAAGGTTGTCTCGCTGGCGGTGTTGCTTGGGCTGTGGGCGTTGATCGCATGGCTGGCGCAGTCGCCGCTGCTGCCGAGCCCCATGAGCGTCGGCGAAATGATCGTCGCCGACACGCGGTCGGGCGAACTGCCCTTCCAGATGGCCTGTACGCTGGCGCGTGTGGCGGCGGCGTTCGCCATCGCCTTCACGCTGGGCGTCGCGGGCGGTTATGCGATGGGGCGTTCGAAACTGATCGACCGGTATGCGGATCCGTGGCTGGTGGTGCTGCTCAACCTGCCGGCGCTGGTGATCATCATCTTTGCGTACATCTGGATCGGGCTCAACGAGACGGCGGCCATCGTCGCGGTGGCGCTCAACAAGTTGCCGAACGTTATCGTGGTGACGCGGGAAGGCGCGCGTTCGCTCGATCCCGCGCTCGACGACATGGCGCAGGCGTTTCGGTTCACCTGGCAATCGAAGCTGCGCAACGTGGTGCTTCCGCAACTGGCGCCGTATCTCGCGGCGGTGTCGCGCTCGGGACTGTCGATCATCTGGAAGATCGTGCTGGTGGTCGAACTGCTGGGGCGGCCGAACGGCGTCGGCTTCGTGCTCGGTTCGTCATTCTCCCTGTTCGATATGACGCGGATTTTGAGCTATGCGATCTCTTTCGTCGCGCTTATGCTCGTCATCGAAACATTCCTGGTGCAACCGCTTGAACGACGCACGAACCGCTGGCGCCGCAACGCCGCTTGAAATCCGCATCGATTCCAAAGCCTTTGTCTCGGCGGAAGGAAAGCCGGTCGAGGTCATTCGCGATCTGCGCTTGCAGCTCGATGCGTTTTCGTTCGGCGCGTTGATTGGCCCGTCCGGCTGCGGCAAGACCACCATCCTGCATATCGCTGCCGGCCTCGATGCGGATTTCACTGGCGAGCGGCGCATTCCCGGGCGCGGCCGCCTCGGCATGGTGTTTCAGGAGCCGCGCTTGCTGCCGTGGCGCACGGTGGCCGACAATCTTCGCCTCGTGTTGTCGCCGGATGAATCCCTGGACAGGCTTGACGGGTTGATCGAAACGCTGGGGCTCGGCGCGCATCTGTCGCACTATCCGGGCGAGCTGTCGCTTGGGCTGGCGCGGCGCGTGGCGATTGCGCGCGCATTTGCGGTGCGGCCGGATTTCCTGTTGCTCGATGAGCCGTTCGTGTCGCTCGATGTCGCGGTCGCTGCGCGGTTGCGCGAGGAACTGACGACATTGACGCAGCGTGAGCGCGTCACGACGCTGCTGGTGACTCACGATCTGAACGACGCCATTCAACTGGCGGACAAGCTGTTCTTCCTGTCGACGCGGCCCGCTAGCGTCGCAGTCGAAATGGCTTTGCCGCCGCCGCGCGGCGCGCGCAGCAAGGCGACGATAGACGAGATTGCAAGGGAGGTCGGCGCGCGCGTCCCGGCATACATGCCCGACGTCACACGCGCATAACGCAGGGTATCAGGCCAATCGCGACTCGATTGCCACGCGCACCAGTTCGGACGAGGAACGCACGCCGAGCTTGTGGCGAATGATCGAGGATGTGTTCGCCACCGTCTTGTAGGAAGCGTTGATCATCCACGCGATCTCGGTCAGGCTTTTGCCCGCGCCGATCAGCCGCAGGATCTCGATCTCGCGCGACGTCAGCTTTGCCAGCCGGCTCGAGGCGAAGGCCGGGCCAGCGAACGCCAGACTCTGTGCCAGCGACGGCGGCAGAAAGGTGCCGCCATCCGCCACCGCGCGAATGGCGCTAACGAGGTCGCTGGGGTCGCCCGATTTGGAGACGTATCCCTTGGCGCCGGCTTCGATCGCGCGTGCCGCGAAGATCGGATCGTCGTTCATGCTGAACATGATGATCCGTGCGTCCGCATCGCGCCGCAGGACCCGTCGCGCCAGTTCGAACCCTGAGACACCCGGCAGGTTGATGTCGATTACGCACAGTTGCGACGGATCGTCCGCGAACGCCGCTTCGCCGCTCTCCGCATCCACGGCGTCGTTGATGACGACGTTCGGATCATCCGCGAGCATGGCCCGGCACCCCGACACCACGATGGGATGGTCGTCGACGATCAAGATGCGGAGTTTGTTCGACGCTTTCGCCTTTGCCATGATGACCGATGATTGACGCGTGTATCTGGCCATCGCGCCAGAATAATGTACCGTTCGATTAGATCGTTGCCATTTTCGGCTGTCAACGCCGCTTCCGCCCCCTGCGGCGTGACGGCACACCGGAACGAGAGGATGTGGCGGAAACTTTCCCTGCGAACGCGGCTGAACCTGCTGGTCGCGCTGGTGTTGGTGTTGGGTCTTGCGGCCAATATCGGGCGTCTTGTGCTGGAAGCGGGGCCACGCATTCAAGCCGAGGATGACAGCGTCATCCGATTGGCTCGCGAATTCGTCGATGCTTCGATTGTTGATCTGAAAGGCAGTCCGGATCCCGAGGTCAAACTGGCGGGAATCGTCGACGGCTTGCAGAAACTGCGACATATCAACGTCACGCTCGCGCGCGACGGCGCGCCAGAGGATAGTGCGTCCGCCGATGATGCCGCACTTCGGATCGATGCGCCGCCCGAATGGTTTGTCGCCATGGTGAGGCCGGAGCCAACCCGCTTGCGCATTCCGATTGTGGTCGAGGGAAAATCTTACGGCACGCTCTCGATCGCCTCGCATCCGACCGATGAGATTGCCGAAATTTGGGACAGTATCGTCACCCAGGTTCAATTCGGTTCTGCTATTGCGGTGGCGTTGCTGATCCTGACGATGCTCGTGGTCAACCGGGCGTTGGCACCGATCCAGTCGCTCGCTGACGCGATGGCCGATCTCGAAACCGGCCGTTACGATACGCGCGTGATGCCGACCGGCTCGGCGGAAATCGCTGCGATCTGTGCCAAGCTCAATCATCTGGCCGCGACCCTCGAAGACGCGGTCGCGGACAAACAGCGACTCGCCGAGCGCGTCGTCTCGTTGCAGGACGTCGAGCGCAAGGAGATCGCCCGCGAGCTGCACGACGAATTCGGCCCTTATCTGTTTGCGCTACGCGCCCACGCCACGGCGCTGATGCGGATGGCCGATGCCGCGACACCCGACATCGCGGGCCTGCGCAAGCACGGTGCAGCGATGCTCGAACAGGTCAACGCCTTGCAACAGTTCAATCGTCGCGTGCTCGACCGGTTGCGGCCGGCGGGGCTCAGCGAGCTTGGCCTTGGCGAGGCGTTGGCGGCGCTAGTGCGGTTCTGGCGCGGCGCGCATCCCGAAGTGACGGTGGATACCGATATCTCCGACGCGCTCGGCCCGATCGGCGAGACGGCGGAACTGACGATCTATCGCGTCGTGCAGGAAGCCTTGACCAATGCCTTCCGCCATTCCGGCGCGACACAGGTGGATGTGACAATCGGGCCGGTTACCGGAGGTGGTCGCGGCAGGTCCGCCCGCGTTCGTGTCAGCGATAACGGCAAGGGCTTGCCACCGGATCACAGGCTGGGGCTCGGCTTGACCGGCATGCGCGAACGGGTGATGGCGCTTGGTGGCAGCATGACGGTGACGTCCACCGGCGGCGGTGTCACCGTCGAGGCGGTCATTCCATGCGGTGCAGGGGATTGATTGCCTTGGTCTGCTACAGTTTGACTCTGATCCCGCCGTAGATCGCGAACGGCATTCCGGGCACCAGCGTGCGTTGATCGGTCAGCGTAATTGGCAGTCCGGCCTTGGCGGTGCCGTTCGGCTCGAAGTAGGTGCCGTACAAGGCATACTTGTTGTTGAAGAGATTGTTGATGTTGGCGAACAGCGTGACATTCTTCGACACCTGATAGGACGTATGCAGGTTGACCACGGCATAGGCCGGCAGTCTCGGGTTCTGATTGGCGTCGTCGCCGACGAAATACTGTTGGCCGACCGCGACAAGATCGGCCCCGATTTTCCATTCCGGCGTCACCATATAGTCCACGCCGGCCTTGAACTGGTGTTGCGGAATGCCGGGAATGCGATTGCCCGGCACCACATGGATGTTGCCGTCGTCATCGGCCATCGGATTGTTCGGCGAGGCGAGATCGCCGGAGAAGCGGTAGGTCGCGTCGATGTAGCTGTAGCTGGCGTAGGCCATCCACCGGCTCGACTTGTATTCGGCGGACAGTTCGACGCCCTGACGGCGGGTTTCCGGTACGTTCTGATAATAGCCACGCCCGGCGATGCTGCTGGCGAGGGTAATGATGTCGTCGATGCTGTCAGTGCGGAACAAACCGGCCTTCCAGTTCAGCGAGCCGTCCCACAGGGTCGAGGTGCCGCGCAGGCCGGCCTCGTAGGTGTGCCCGACCACCTGCTTCAGCGGTGGATCCGACACCAGGAAGCTCTCCAGCAGACATGGCTTGTTCGGGTTGGAGCAACCGAGTTCGAGCGGTGTCGGCGCGCGATTGGATTCCGAATAGCCGCCGTAGACGGTCAGTCCGGGCGTGATCTTGTAGGTCAGCCCGGCGACCGGGTTGAGTCGCGAAAATCGGGAATCGCTGTTGAGATCAGGACTGGTACCAAGCACGTCGCGCACGGCGATGTCGGCAATGTTGTAACGCACGCCGGCGGTGGCGGCGAGGCGATCGGTGATGTCGAACGTATCGGTGGCGTAGATGCCGTAATAGGTGTTGCGGGTGGTGATGCCGAGCGGCGCATAGCCAACGTCGCCCACCGTGTGGATCACCGATCCCATGCCGGGAATTGCCGGATTGCTGCCGACACTCAGGTCCGGGAAGATGTAGCCGAGCATGCTCGAGCCGTTGAAGTCGGTGTTGCCGCGATCGATGCTGCCGCCGATTACGAAGCGGTTGCCGTGGTCGAACAGCTTGGCGTCGTTGGTCGCCTGCAACGAGCCGCCGAAGGTGGTGCTGCGGGTGTTGGTGCGGTCGATGGTGCCGTAGGGTACCGGGCCGCAGGTGTTGCCGGCGCCGGGCGGGCAGGGGATCGGCTGGTTGTTGGCGTCGAGGATGGCGAACTGGTTGCGGAAGGCCAGCGCCGCCGCGCCGGTGAAGGGCACCGGGCGCGCGAAGCCATCGTCTTCAAGACACAGATGATTGGCGTAGGACGACGCGTTGTTGCAACGCTCGAAATCGCCGTCATTTCCGTCAACATGGGACTGGCGGAAGAAGCGTCCGTAGAGGCTGCCCTGCAATGTCCAGTTATCGGTCAACGCGTATTTGCCATTGAGGCCAAGCAGCGCGGTGTTGTTCTGCGTTGTTTGCGGTGTGGTGTAGACCGAACTCCAGTCGCGCCTCAGCATTTCGATCGGCGTTGCCGCGGCGACGCCGAAGGATGATGTTGCGACCGATCCGAACAGATGGAATTCCGCCTTGTCGTCGCGCCAGCCGATGTCGCCGTAGAAACGGCCCAGTTGCGTCGGGGACCTCTGCCGCCAGCCGTGGTCTTGCATGCCCTGTGCGGCGATGTAAGTGCTCCAGTTGCCAGACTCGGCGCCGAATTGCAGGCCGCCCTGAACCCGGCCGTAGGAGCCGCCTGAAATCTCCTGTTCGAAACCCTGCCAGGTGAAGCCGTTCTTGGGTTGCAGGTTGACGGCGCCGCCAAGTGCGTTGAGGCCGAAGATCGGGTTGTTGGTGAAGATGTCCGCCTGTTGAATGGCGTTGGTCGGGATCAGGTCCCAGTTCACGGTATCGCCGAAGGCTTCGTTGAGGCGGATGCCGTTCATGTAGACCGCAAGCCCCTGCGGCGTGCCTTGCAGCGGCGAGGCGGCGAAGCCGCGATAGCGAATTTCCTGCTGTGCGCTGTTGCCGTTGGGATCGGAGAGGCTGACGCCGGGAACGCGCTGGAATAGCGTATCGGTGATGTTCGGGGAGGCCGCGCGCTGGAAGTCCTCAGCGTGGACGGAGGTAATGGTGGAGGGCACCTTGTCGCGGTCGATGCCGCGACCCTGCAACGGCGTATCGGCAACGACCTGGATTTCCGGCAGCATCTCTTGCGCCTGTGCGGCCTGCATGGCCACCAGCAAACCCGGAGCCAGGACCCCCAGTACGAGTGTCTTCTTCATGAGCACTTCCCCCAATGACGGCGACCGCAACAAACAATGCGGCGTTGACCGTCACGCCTTGGGGATGGATCGTAATGGCGGGGGTGTCGGCACGGCACTGCCTTTAGGTCGTAGGTCGCCGGGAGAATCCGGTTTCCTGATCGGGAAAAATTCCCGACCCCGTTAGCCGCCACTTGGGCCCCCGCGCCGGGCGAGGAAGCCGCGCGACGGATCGTAGGCAATGATGGCCCCGCACAGGAATACCACGGCGCAGCCGGCAACCACTGCCAGCGACCCCCATTCCACTTTACCGTAGAGCGCGAAGCGGATCAGCTCGGTGACGTGGGTGAAGGGATTGGCTTGGCACACGTAGTAAAGGAACGGGCTGGATTCCTTGACCCGCCAAAGCGGGTAGAGCGCCGACGAGGCGAAGAACATCGGGAAGATGACGAAGTTCATCACGCCCGCGAAGTTTTCCAGTTGCTTGATCAGCGACGAGATCAGCATTCCGAGCGCGCCGAGCATGAAGCCGCTCAGCAACAGCGCCGGGATCACCAGAAAATAGCCGACCGGCGGCACTTCCACGTCCCAGAACCATGCGATCAGCAGGAACGCATAGACTTGCAGGATCGACACCATGGTGCCGGCGAGCAGCTTCGAGGTCAGAAGCCACCAGCGCGGGAAGGGACTCACCAGCAGCGTCCGCATGCCGCCGGTCTCGCGGTCGTACACCATCGTCAGCGACGACTGCATACCGTTGAAAAGCTGGATCATCGCAATCAAGCCCGGCGCGATATAGACCTCGTAGAGCACGTAGGTTTCATACGGCGGGATGATGGAAACGCCGAGCACCTGGCGAAAGCCGGCGGCAAAGATGAACAGCCAGACCAGTGGCCGCACCAGAGCCGAGATGAAGCGCTCGCGCTGATGGATGAAACGCAGGGCTTCGCGCCAGACGATGCCGCAGAGGCAAATCCAGTATTGCGCCAGCGTGAGGCGGTGCCGGTCAGGCGTGTTGGTCAGGACGGTCATGCGCCGGCTCCCGCGCCGGTGTCGGCTTGCGTCAGCTTGGTGAAGGCACTGCCGATATCCGGCGCGCCTGTCGCGGTGACGACGTTGCCGACAGCGCCCTTCGCCAACACGCGTCCGCCGTGCAGCACCACCACGTCGTCATTGTCGCCGACTTCGTCGATGAGATGCGTCGCCCACAGCACGCCGATGCCGCTTTGCAGTAGGCGGCGGACATGGCCGAGGATATCGGCGCGGGACTTGATGTCGAGGCCGACGGTCGGCTCGTCCAGCAGCAGCAATCGCGGCTGATGCAGCAGCGCACGGGCGATTTCGACGCGGCGCATCTGGCCGCCGGAAAGATTGTTGACGCGCTCGCGCCGCCGGTCCGTCAAATCCACCAGCGTGAGCACGCGGGCAATCTGCTCGTCGGCCTGCCGTCGGCCGATGCCGTGCAGCGCCGCGTGATAGATCAGGTTCTGCTGCACCGAGATATCGACGTCGAGCGCGCGCGATTGGAACACCACACCGAGCCGGCTCAACGCCGCGCCGGGTTCGCGGGCGACGTCATGGCCGAGAATGCGGATATGGCCGTTGCGGATCGCATAGAGCCTGGTGATGAGCGAGAACAGCGTGGATTTGCCGGCGCCGTTGAGGCCCAGCAGTACTGTGAACGAGGCGGGCCTGACGGAAAAGTTCACATCCCGCAGCGCCACGCGCGCGCCGTAGCGATGTCCGACACCAACGACATCGAGCGCGGCAGGCCCGGCTGTATTGGCCGCCTGCGTCAGGAGCGCGGCGTCGTTCACTTCGGCCCCATCGCGACGCCCCACGGCAATTCACCGACCTGGATCGATTTAATGACCTTCAGGCTGGCGACGTCGATGACGGAAACGTCGTTGGACAGACCGTTGGCGGCGAGCAAATATTTGCCGTCCGGCGTGAACGCGCCGTGCCACACCCGCTGCCCGACGAGCAGATACTTCAGTACCTCGTGCGTGTTACCGTCGACGACGGCGATGCGGTTCGACGGCCCGAGATGGACGAAGCCGCGCTTGCCGTCGGCGGTGATATTGATGCCGACCGGCTGAATCTTCTCCGCGCGCAGGCCGGGAATGGCGAAGTGCACCGTCTTCGTAATCTTGCGGGTTGCCGGGTCGATGATCGAAAGCCCGCCACCGACTTCGGAGGTGATCCACAACTCCGATCCATCGGGCTTGAATGCGGCGGAGCGCGGCCGTGAGCCGACCAGCACGTTGGCCACCACTTTACGATCTGTGGTGTCGATGAAATGCGCCATGCTCGTCGTTTCAGACGTGCAGATCACGGTCTTGCCGTCGGGGCTCACCGCAATGCCTTCCGGCTCGACGCCGACCGGAATCTTCGCCACCGCCTTGCGTGCCGCGACGTCGATCACGGTGACGGCGGCGTCGTCCTCGTTGGCGACATAGAGAAATTGGCCGGCGGGATCGAGCGCAAACTGTTCGGGATCTGGGCCGGAGGGCAATTCGCCGATGATCTTGCGCGTCGCGGTGTCGATGATCTGGATAGTGTTGTCATCACCGGTGGCGACGAACACGAACTTGCCGTCACGCGAGACCTCGATGCCACGCGGCCGCTCCCCGGTCTTGATGGTGGCAATTGTTTTGAGGGTGTCGGTGTCCACCACCGAGACGGAGTTGCCTTTCTCGTTGGAAACGTAGGCAGTGTAGGCGAGGCTCGGCGTGCTCATCGCCGCCAGCGCAACGACGGTGAGACCGAAATATCTGAAAGTGCTGGTTCCGATCATGAAGGCCCCGCCCTGAAAAGCACGATTATTGAAGTTTGCATTTGGTTTCGGGTCGGTCCAGTCCGAGCGTATCGAGTTCGGAGGATTGGTGCAGGAAACCTTCCTGCGGCGAAATCGACACGGTGTTGCGACCGTCGAACAGCAGGATCGGCTGACGCAACTGGAGATTCCAGTCGCGCAGCGTCAGCTTCTGGCCCTTGAACGCCGCGACCGAAAATTCCGGGCTCTTGATGTAGGCGAACAGCTTGGCGGCGTCCGCTGAACTGGTATGCGCTGCCGCTTCGCCGACGATGCGAACGGCGGTCCACAATTGCATGTCGAGCGGCGTCATGAAGCGTTGATACTTTTTCTTGAAACGGTTTTGCAGTTGCAGCGCGCCCCATTGGTCGAACGCTGCGTCCCACGTCGTCGGCACCAGTCCCGCGGAGCCCGCGACCGGGCGCGGCGTCCAAGTGCGATAGGGGAGATAACCAGCGAACACTTCGCTTTCGTCGGCCGCGACCAAGATGTCGTAATCCGATGTACCTTGTGTCAGGTCGATCATCTGGCGCTGTACCTCGGCGAGGCCGCTGTCGGTGCGGCGCGCGCCGCCGGTGTCCTTGAATTCCTTCTCGGCGACGATCTTCGCGCCGAATCGTTTCGCCGCGTGCCGCAGGGCATCGGCGAACGCCTTGTCGCCGTCATGCGATCCGCTGACCAGGAACCAGTTGCGCCATTTCCTCAGCACGAGATATTGCGCCAGCGCATCGGCCAGCATGAAGCGGCTCGGCGCGACGTGGATGACGTTGGCGCGGCAATCCTGTTCACGCAGCCGCTCGTCCGGCGCGCCGGCATTGATGAGAATTTCGCCGCTCGTCTTGCCGGCATCGGCCGCCTGTAAGAGCTGGTTGGCCGGTAGGTTGGCGGCGATGAAGGCGACGCCTTGATCTGCGAGCGCCTTGACCGCAGGCGCGGGATCGTCACCTTCATCGATCTTGCTTTCGATCAACTCAAAACGTTGGCCGAGAAAGCTGCCGGTGGTGTTGTTGTCGTCGATGGCGAGTTGCGCGCCGGCCAGGCCGTCGTTCGGCGCTGGAATGTCGATTAGTGAAATCTTTTCCTTCGACAGCGGACCGTGCAGATAGCCGATCTTGATCGTTTGGGATTGCGCGAAAGCGGGCGCGCCGACGCCGCTTGCGGCGATGCAAGCAGCAATGGCCAGCCACAGCTGTGCCTTGGGGAGAAAGGGCTTCCGGGGCAGGTTCCGCAGCAAACAAAGCCATGCGGTGTGCCTTCCCATGCAAGCTCCCGAACCCGTTAGATCGTTGTCTTTTGTGCTCCGTTTCCGGAGCTTTGCGTCATGATCTATAAAATGTGCCATGCGGCAAGGGCCTACTTGGTAGTAGACGGCGAAACGCGGTTCACCGTCGCGAATGAGTTGTGCGATATCGCACAGCGTGCCGCGAAAGTACGAGTGGAATCAACTTCCGCCGTAATTCGGAGCGTGCTATATCGAGAGGCAAGCAACGAAAATGTGAACGATGCCCCGAACAAGCGGGTATCCAGGAACATGCTGCAACGCGATCGATGGATCGGCTGCAGTCGTGTTCGAGGTGAGGATCGCCAGGACGTGACACGGTTTCTGATCGTTGAGGATCATCCGCTCTTTCGCGAGGCGCTGGAGAGCGCTGTTTGCGTTGCCAATCCCGACGCTGAAATCCTGCAAGCGACTTCGATCGACGAGGCGCTGACAATTCTTGGCTCGACCCATGCCATCGATCTGATCTTGCTCGACCTGTCGATGCCGGGAACCACGGGGTTGCTGGGTGTGGTCCGCATCCGCAAGGCGTTCCCGAAAAATCCGGTGGTGGTCGTCTCCTGTTTCGAGGACAAGGAGATCGTCCGCAGCGTGTTGTCGCTGGGTGTTTCCGGCTACATACCGAAATCGACATCGAAGCGGGAATTGGCGGATTCCATCGGCGAGGTGTTGCGCGGCTCAATCTATCTGCCGAAGCGCTTCATCGACACCACGCGGACCAAGCGGGCGCTGCCGCACAATCTCGACCTGCTCAAGCGGCTGCACGAACTGACGCCGCAGCAGTTGCGGGTGTTGGACATGGTGCGCAGGGGCTTGCAGAACAAGCAGATCGCCTACGAACTGAAAATCTGCGAAACCACGGTGAAGGTGCACGTCTCAGAGATTCTGCGGAAGCTGAACGTCGCGAGCCGCACCAACGCCATCATCGAAATCTCGAAGATCGATTTTACCAACCTCGCCGGCGAAATCCCGGTTCAGCACGTTTCGCTCGAGCACGCGCGACTGCAATAGGTGCGGCAATCCGGTTTGACGATGGATGCGCGGATCGAGTCCGCGGCGGATACTTGTTGCTAACAGGATGATCTCTGAAGCAGGATGAGTTGAGGTTCAGTCAACATTCGTCATGGCCGGGCTTGTCCCGGCCATCCACGTCTTTGGACTTGCTCGGTTTGTAAGACGTGGGTGCCCGGCATAAAGCCGGGCATCGGGCATGAAGGATAATGCATCACGTCTTAAGCCAGCAGGAATGACAGCAGCGAGCGCATCTCGGCGGGCTTGATCGGTTTGCGCAGCAGTTCGAGGCCGTACACCGCGGCTTCCCGCTCCGCTTCGGTCGAGTAGTCCGCGGTGACGATGATGGCCGGCACGTCGATCTTGATCTGCTCGCGGATCGAATTCACCGCGTCGAGACCGTTCTCGCCGTGGTCGAGATGGAGATCGGCGATGATCGCGTCTGGCGGTTCGCCGAGTGCGCCGATGTTGTCCATGGCGTCGGTTGCCGATGTCGTCGTGGCGACGTCGCAGCCCCACTTTTCCAGCAGCGCGGCCATCGCTTCGGCGCTGGACGGATCGTTCTCGATCAGCAGGATTTTGCGGCCTTCAAGCACGTTATAGCGGAAGTCGAGATGTTGCACTTCGTGCCCGGCCTCGACCACGTCCTCGGTCTTGGCGCGCGGTAACGTGATGGAGAAGGTTGAGCCTCGGCCCAGACGCGAAGTAAGCTGGATGTCGTGGCCAAGTTCGGTGGCGAAGCGATGCACGATGGAGAGGCCAAGGCCGAAGCCGGCCTGATCGCCGTCGCTGGATTCGCCGCGCTGAAACTCGACGAAAATCGCCTGCTGTTGGGCTTCAGGAATCCCCGGGCCGGTATCGTGGACCTGGATGCATAGCTGGTCGCCCCTCAGCCTGCATCCCATCAAGACGCCGCCCTTTTGCGTATAGCGGAGGGCGTTGGACAGCAGGTTTTGCAGGATGCGGCGCATCATCAGCGGATCGGACACCACCGCGTAAGGCGAGGGCAGGATTCTCAACGCGATGCCGCGCTTCGCCGCGACGGGTGCAAATTCCTGGCACAGCGGCTCGAATAGCGAGGCGACCGTGATCGGCCGGATGTCAGGCTTGAGCACGCCGGCATCCAGCTTCGAGATGTCGAGCAGGGTTCGCAGCAGATCCTCGAGCGTCAGCAATGATCGGTCGACCTGGCCGATCAGCGCGGCGCCCTGGCCGGGAATATCCATCTCTGACAATGTCGATAGCGTCAGCCGCGCGGCATTCAGCGGTTGCAACAGATCGTGCGTCACCGAGATCAGCACCGACGATTTCAGCGAACTGGCCGCTTCTGCCTGCTGCTTGGCATGCAGGAGATCGTCGTTCGATCGCTCGATCGAGCGCAGTGCTTCCTGAAGCTGCCGTGTACGCTCCAGCACACGGTTGTCCAGCGCAATGGCCGTCTCGAACAGCGAGAATGCGTTGGCCTGCTGATCCA
Source organism: Hyphomicrobiales bacterium (assembly GCA_017305595.1). Taxonomy (GTDB): domain Bacteria; phylum Pseudomonadota; class Alphaproteobacteria; order Rhizobiales; family Xanthobacteraceae; genus 62-47. The sequence goes on from JAFKKL010000038.1 coordinate 23,926, forward strand.
TCGAGCGCTCGACGCGCGAGATCAGCGCGGCATTGATCTTTTTAAGCTTGATCGTTTCCCGCTCCAGCATCTCCAGCGAGCGGGGTTGATGCGCGGTCATGCGGTTGCCGGTCTCTTGCCGATGGCGACGCCGGTGAGCGTCTGGTTGACGTGCATTGAACGATACTGCTCGCCGTAGGTATGGAAGCCGACGACGTGGTTGTCGCGATAGAGCTGCGAGATATCGCGGGCAAACTGGTGCTGTTCGGCATCGAGCCGGCGGAAGACGCATTCGAAGCCGAGATATAGCGACACATCGCCCATTTCGGCGCGGGTTTCCTCGAACAATTCTTTAGTGACGCCGACCGGATTGCGCGCGTTGGCGACCGTCAGCACCATGCCTTCGTCGATGGCGCAGAAGAAGTTCAGCGAGCCATCCGGATTCACCTGCTGGATCGAGCGCGCGTAGTAGGCACCGCCGGCCCGCACCAGCACCGGGTGCGAGGCGAATGAGAACATATCGAGCTTGGTGTCCATGATGCCGACCGCGCGAGAATATTCCTCCGCCGCCGGCTCCGCGTTGATCTCCTTGACGATACGCCGCTCGATGTCGGCCTCGGTCACCACCATCTTGGTCGCGGAGGGCTCGAAGTTATCGCATTTGAACAGGCGGAACGGCAGCGAGGTCTTGAGCAGGATCAGGATCGCTGCATCGGTGTGGGCCTTGCCGCCGTGGAAGATCCAGGTCTTCTCGAAGCGCAGCCCGTCGCCTGCCGAGCCGCCGACCACCGGGATATCATCGAGCGATGCGTAGATCGACGACATCACCGTTTCCTCGCGCTGGCACAGTCCGTCGATCAGCAGCAGGCCGAAGGATTTTTCCTTGGCATCGCCGCTGCCGCTGCGTGCGAGGTCTTCCCGCAACTCATTGCCGATCCGGCGACCGTCCTCGATACGGAAATTTGTAAGGTCGAGAAAGGGGCGGGCCGCGATGGTGAAATCCCGCGCGCTGAAGCCAAGCGCGACGACACTGTTATCACCCCAGCCGTCCGGCGTCAGTTCGCCGGCGGTGGTACAGCCAAAAATCGGAACGTCACCGAAGGTTTTGGCAAGCTCGGCGGAGAACTGATGCGGATCGTAGGACGGTGAGGCAAAAACCAGGATCATCGCCAGCCCGTCGGCCGGCAGTTGCGCCGCCAGTTCGGCCGCGGCGGCAGGGGCTTCGGCGGCTCTGGCCTGCGCGATCGCCACCCCGGACTCGTCGTTGAACCGGTTTTCGGTTCGGCCCACGTGATTTCCTCCCTGTGACGTCATGTCAGGCGACACTGAAGTCTTTGTGGGGAGAATACGGGCTTCCCGTGACGACTGCAATCAAGGTCCCCCTGATACCGTTGCCGTTGCGGGTCACGGCCGTCGGAGAGGTGCCAGCCAGACAGTGCAAGACCGTGGGCCTCTGTTGACTGGAACCGGATTCATCAACAAGGTTGAAAACCCCAAGCGATACTCATGCATCGGGGGATGGCATGAGCGACAGCCCAAACTGGAGCAGCAAGTATGAGAGGTCTGAACAACCGCGTTGCCATCGTCACCGGGGCGGCCGGCGGGATCGGGCGGGCGATCTGCCGCCGTTTTCTTGAAGAGGGAGCCCATATCCTCGCGGTCGATATCAACGCGGACGCGTTGAAGGGGCTGGCCGCCGATCTTGGCGCCGATGAAACGCGACTCTATCCGCTGGCAGTGGACATCGCGGACTACGGGGCGGTCAAGGAGGCGGTGGACCGCGGCGTCGCCAAGTTCGGCAAGCTGGA